>CAIVCU010000101.1 GCA_903904495.1 uncultured Chlorobiaceae bacterium | reverse complement strand
TTTTTTTGCTATGCGTGATAATCAATGCTGTAAGAGCCAGAATTCCCCCCTCTCCATCGTTATCAGCTTTCATAATAAAGGTGAGATATTTCAGGCTGACAATCACAATAAGTGACCACACAAGCAGTGAAAGAACCCCCAGCACATTGGCGTGAGAGACTGGAATGCCATAATCACCATGAAAACACTCACGAAGAGCGTAAAGAGGACTGGTTCCGATATCACCGAATACAACACCGAGAGCGGCAAGAGAGAGGCCTGCGAACCGTTTCAGTCCGGATTCCCCTGAATGGATTGTTGCATCAGTCTCTTCAGAGTGTGTTGACATGGTCGATTACGAAACTAAATGGAAGGAAAGAAAGCGAATATTGCTACTTAGGAATCAATCCAACCTTTCTTGAAAAAGTGGATATGGTATATCCATCGATAGACGAAAACACCATGAAACAGCGATAACGCCTTTTTATTAAAGGAAATCGTGTTACTGAACAAATAAAAGCACGGGGTAATATAGCCAATAGTTAATAAAATAAATCAAATATCCCCGCCTGCAGGACACACTTCAGATGAACAACCACGAAACCCTGTTTTTCAAACAACATCGATCAACATCAGGTCCATATTGATAGTATAATGTAGTGAAAACATGAATCTATCATGAGCCGGAAATAGCTATCGCACCAAAATGAATACTATTCAATAGTATGAATAAAAAAACTGTTAATCCGCTCCAGAGGCCCGGAATACAAAACAGTGGTAAACTCATAAATATCGACAGGAATTATGGCGATACGACAGGAAAACTAATGATAAGCCCTTTCTAAACCGGGTTTTCACAGAATATTGCTTGCTCTGTATTATTTTTATTATATTGACACCTAAAGCTCGACTGAATAGCATATTGATTTTTATTCATTCTGCCAGCTTTTTTCATATGTACTGTTTCAATGAACTGTACCTTAAACCTGTGAGCCTATGAGGTATGACAAACATTTTTTTTCTATATCGTTTATTGGAATCCTGATCGCAATTGGCTTCTCATTAAGCCAAAACGGCATGCATCTTTCAGAGATATCCGCCCACTTTAACCCATTCTATAACTCCGCTGAAGCAGCCCAGCGAGAAAATAAGATCACATCGGAAACGCCTTCAGAAAATAACAACGACCTTTCTCTTGTTGGTGAAGGCAAAGCGTCCTATTACTCCGATCAGTTTCACGGACGAAGAACGGCAAACGGCGAAACCTTCAATATGAATAAACTGACAGCCGCCCATCCTTCACTGCCGTTCGGTACATGGGTAAGAGTAACGAACATGAACAATGGCAAAGATGTTGTTGTACGCATCAATGATCGCGGACCTTTTGTCAAAGGAAGGATCATCGATCTTTCTATTCATGCGGCTAAAGAACTCGGAATCATACAGTCCGGAACCGTGAAGGTTAAGCTCGAAGCGCTCGGATCAGGCCACTCGGCATCATCAGCTGGCTGATCTTCTTCACTCTGCATGTTGCGCAAAAAAAATCACTGTGAGCGTAATCCTGTTCGGATGTGATGTATTTTATAGAGGCTTCCCTATATTGGCAGGTAGTGACCGTTGAACGCTTTAAAGATTGTGGAAACAGCAAGGCATCACCTTTTTGCTGATTGTAAATCGGAGCTTCTCCATTCATGTTATATCCATCAGGCAAAGCACTGGGGATGCGCCACTCAAAAGAAGTGCTCCCGGCAGGACTAGTGAAGTTGCAACGTTTGACAAAACGCTCATAACCCTTTGCTTTATGACGAAAAAACAAAGATTTATTTTCAACACTTTGTGCTCAGTAATCTTTACCATAGCTTTTTGTGCTGCCCCGAACATCAGTCCACTCCATGCAGCGAAAAAAACAAGACAAACAAGACACCATAAGCTACGCTCTTCGAGTATTCATAGGCCACACAAAAAAAGGACTGCTAATTCCGTATCGTCAACAAACAGAGAAGCCATAGACTCTGGCGACAGCTACCTCGTTGCAGAGGGAAAAGCATCCTACTATGCAAGAAATTTCCGTGGAAAAAAAACAGCAAGCGGCGAATCATTCAACCTCCGCCACTTCACCGCGGCACACCGCTCACTTCCATTCGGTACCAGTGTCAAGGTTATCAATCTTGACAACGGAAAAAATGTTGTAGTGCGCATCAATGACCGTGGCCCTCACCTGAAAGGAAGAATTATCGACGTTTCACCTGCTGCAGCCAAAGAGATTGGACTTTTGGGCAATGGGACGGCAAACGTTCGTATTGAGGCATTCGACTAAAGCCGCTGTTTTATGGCCTTGTAAAAACCATGATAAGTCCGGAATCGATATTCTTCCTGTACGCTGATTTATCAAAGCCAGCATAAATGCCCTCCAGAAAGAACCCTGCCGCCTGATGCAACTGAAGAAGAACGTCCGAGGCAAGAGGGTAGAGCTGTGATTGCTCATTGAACAATATTTTTCCGGCAGCAGTCAGTTGCACTTCAAAAACAGCCCCTTCGGGCGAGATCTGTGAGTAACGACGATGAAAGGTCATCGATCCCGCCGCAATGGTTTTCACTGGAAAGGAATAATCCTGCAATGTCAACAGATAGTCCCAGTTTACTACCTGTAGGATCCAGCAACTACCGGAATCAAGAGTAGCATAAACATCGCTAAGAAAAGTTTCTAACTTTTCCAATGGAAGATATGCCAACACATTACCTATCGAATAAATAAGCTGAAAAGAACTCTGAAGGGAACTGAGCTCTGCAATATCCATGTATTTGAATACCCCTTGCTGATAAACTGCTGATGCAGTCTCAATCATCATCCGATCAAGATCAATCCCTGTGACCCGGAAGCCGTCGCGCAAAAACATACCGCAATAATGACCAGGTCCGCATCCTGCATCAAGCACTGCTGCCCCGGACCTGCCGACATGCTCTCGAAGAAAACAATAGACCTGCTCCCGGAAGGGAAATACCAGTTCGTAGTAAGGCGCAAAATCAGAATAAAAAGACATTTTACCTGTTACCTGTTTAGACCATCGTTTAATGCCCCTTTAAATACTTGGCAACATGATCAGAAAAATTATTGGCATCAAGAATACCGACAATTCTGCTTTCAGGAATTTCTTTTCCTGTTTTATCAAAGAAAATGATTCCTGGAGGCCCGAACAGCCCAAACCGCTTCATTAACGCACGATCATCTTCGGTATTGGCGGTTACATCCACCTGAAGCAACGTCAGGCCATTGAGCTGCTCAATAACCTTCGGGTCATGAAAGGTAAACCGATCCATCTCTTTGCATGCTACACACCACTCTGCAAAGAAATCAAGCATAACAGGTTTATTTGCTGATTGGAGGGCACGGTCAAGTTCAGCTGCCGATCGGATACAGGTAAAATTCACTTTTTTCTCTTCACCTGAAACAGCAACTGATGTCGAAGTTGAATGAAATTGCGCGAGCGGTTCAAGAGCATTAGTTCCACCTGAAGCCGCCCCGACAAGCTCAAGTAGCCCGAAAATAAACAAGACGATACCAAAAGCTTTTCCAAAACGTTGCGCTATCGAGAGCTTTTCAGTAGAAGTTTTGAAAATATTGAGAAAAACAGCGCACAGGATTGCGAAAGCACCCCAGAAAAGCATGACAACCTGAACGGGAAGAACCGGTGAAACCATCCAGATGGCAACTGCGATCAACAAAAGCCCGAAAACATATTTAACACCAATCATCCATGCTCCTGCCTTCGGCAACAGGCTACCGGCAGACAACCCGACAAGCAGCAGGGGAACACTCATTCCCATCGCCATCGAAAAAAGTGCCAGACCTCCGAGAAATACATCACGCGTCTGACTGATATAGACTAGTGTGCCTGCAAGTGGGGCCGCAACACATGGCCCAACAATAAGCGCTGATAACGCACCCATGATAAACACTCCTGCAAAACGTCCGCCCTTTAAATTTCGTGAAGTGTTGTTAAGTTTGTTCTGTATAGACGCGGGCATTTGCAACTGATAAACATCAAACATCGAGAGAGAAAGAAACACGAGAAGCACAGCAAACACCGCGAGAACCCATGGCTTTTGCAGCGCGCCGGCAAGCCCTTCTCCAGCCAATCCTGCTGCAACACCAAGGCTGGTATAAACTAACGCCATTCCAAGACAGTAGGCAACCGCCATTAAAAAGCTGCGGCGACGGTTCACATCACCCTCCCCCACAATAATAGAGGAAAGAATAGGAATCATCGGCAGAACACAAGGTGTAAACGATAACAACAACCCGAAAACAAGAAAAGCAAGAGAGATTTTCCACAAACTCCCTCCTGCAAGGGTAGCTTTAGCAAGGGAAAGATCATTATCAGCCGGACTCGCTTGCGTAGAACTCGGTTTCTCAGCTATACTAACGCTGGCGGATGGCTTTTCTCCAGCAAGCGAGAGTACTCCCGGCTTGTCCGGATAAACCTTGAAAAGACGGGTTATAGGAGGATAACAGAGACCATCCTCAGCACACCCCTGATACTCAACGTTCAGGGTAAAAAGACCATCCGTCTTGACAAGCGGCACTTCGACAGTCAATTGATCATGATATATCTCAAGCGTTTCACTGGTTGTAGGATCAGTAACCTTGATGCCTTTCGGCAAAACAGGAAGCTTCAGCTCGGCTTTGCCGCTTTCTACACCAACCTTCACTCTGTCGCGATACAACTTATACCCCTTGGCAATATCCCAATGCAAAACAACTGTGTGGTTATTGTTCAGTTCCGCCTTGACTTTGAAAGCCTGTTCAGGATCAAGAAAATCAGTTGCAAAACAAGCATTCACACGAAGCAGCAGAATAATCAGAAAAGCCAAAAAAGCCGCAGAACGCCTGAGAAGGATATTATTCATGTGTTAAGTCAATAAATGTTAATAAGAACCCCAGAAGCCCCTTTTATGTATTCTTGTGAAATATCTCCCCAAGCTGATCCACAGCAAGATATCCCAAGCCGGAATTTTCAAGAAAAGTTAGTCCCTCAGCCTCTTTAAGCATTGCTATTGTAGAGTAGCTACCTGCAGTAATGGCTAACGGGGCTACAACCGTTACTGATCGCCAGTATGTGACCGGATACCCTGATCGGGGATGAAGAATATGGCA
>CAIVCU010000100.1 GCA_903904495.1 uncultured Chlorobiaceae bacterium | reverse complement strand
TGTCTGTAAGTGATGTGGATGAGGTGAATGGCTGGCTTAGTGTTAAAAAATAACTTCAAGATGAAGATTTAAAAGTTTTGTGCTATTTTTGTTTTCATAGCATTCTATCTTTTATTGATTGTGAATCCCAATTTTAATTACACACTTACACTTCTTCCTTTTTAATCCTGCATTTACCTTCTGGGATTTTACTCAATAGCATCACAAATGATCAAGCCTATACGTAAACTCTCAAATTCTGTCAGAAAACGATCAAGAAACTTCCGCCATTTATTATTGTGGAAAGAATACTGGGTAAATGGATTCGATGGTCTGAATTTTGCCCTGAGAAGGTATCAGCGAAAGCGACAAACTGAGACGAGACATAACCCGAAAGGCAGTGTTATGTCGGTTGGTTATCCAGTTGTGAATGATTATGAGAAGGGTCTTGTAACGATCGCTATCCTCTCGAAAGACGCATACCATCTCATTTATCCCTGTATTGAATCCTTGGAAAAATATTGCGGAAAACACACGATAGAAATAGTTATCGGGGATACTGGTACCAAAGATAAGCAGGTTGTTGCATTCTACCGTAAAGCAGTCAGGAAATATAAGAATATCCGTATAGTCTGGTTTCGGGATTACTTTTTTTCCAAAAATTATAACGACCTTATATGGACACATGCTTCTGGTGAGTATCTCGTTTTACTTAATAACGATACGATTGTTAAACCAGGATGGCTCGATGCACTTGTTGCTCCTCTCGAAGACAGGCGGGTTGGCATTGTCGGGGCGAAGCTTCTTAATGCAGATGGAACGATTCAGCATGCAGGTATAGAGTATGATGAGCAGGAAAATGGTTACCATATATTTCGTAATGAACCGTCCGATCTGCCAGCCGCAAACGTGGTCTCTATTGTTCCAGGCGTAACTTTTGCTTGTGTTGCGATGCGCCATGATGTGTACGATCGGTTTCAATTAAGCGAGGAATTTTTTGAGGAGGCTCAGGATACTGATTTTTGTATGCGATTACGTCAGGCAGGATTTATAATCCTTTATGAGCCTAAAGCTGAACTGTTTCATTTTGAGGGCTCAACAAGGGATTGGCGTAAAGGTGAGGCGGACAGGGTTTTGCTTCGAGAAAGGTGGCATAGCCAGATTCGGGAGCTTTCCGGATCTCGAATACAGCGCATTTCATTCGATTTTGATGCATACCGCGATGCGATTGTCATCATCCGTGACGATGGTATAGGGGATTTACTTATGTTGACTGCCTCGTTTCGTCAGCTTCGTGAACGATACCCTGATCGTAAGCTTGTGCTTTTTACTTATAAGCGAAACATTGCGATGATGGTTGGATTCAGCATTTTTGATGAGATTTATCCAATTCCGGACGGGAAAAAATATTCACCACTCCCTGTTCCGATCAATAAGTCGACCATCTACAATCTCATTGACATGGAAATGAATTTTAGCGGTCCTTTTGCAGAAACAAAAGAGGATAACAAGGTGCATCGGCATATTGCATTTACAAGAAAGCTCGGTTTGAGTAGTGACTATACATCGCTACCCATGCCTGAGTATCCTGAAGCAAAGGAGAGAGTCATCGAGATGCTTCGTGCAGGTGGGTGGCGTGAAAATTTACCGTTTGTGACATTCAATCTTATGGCATCGAACCCGGCCAGGAGCTGGTGGGAACAATACTATCCATCACTTATAGAAGCGGTTGCGAGAAGGGGATTTGTACCCCTTTTTGTCGGGACAAAGGATAGTTCATATCTCTGCGGAAAAAACGCAGTCAATCTTGTTGGAAAGACAAGTTCCGTTCAGGAGTATATTGAGGCTTTGAAGCTGGGGAAGTATGTTATCAGTACAGATACCAGTGCATGTCATATAGCCGGATTATCGGATATCCCGTTTTTAGCTATTTTCACAGGTGGTGTGCTTGCAGAATCACGGTTGAAATATTATCGGAAGTATGAGGTTATTGAGCCGGAAGGCCTCGCCTGCTATCCCTGCTGGGATGTCGGATGCAAGAGCCGCTCCATCCGGTGGAAAAAGGAGCCATGCCGGATGATGTTGACTCCTGAGATGGTTATCGCGAAGTTTGATGAGCTTATCATGAAATACCCTTGTAATGATGGGAATATTGGGCATAGTGTAGACAAAGGCCAATGCTATGGGCAGGTTGAAGAGACTTATTGAAACGTTTAGAAACAATCAGACAGTACCGTTTAACGCCAAGTTGCGTCACTATATTGATATTCCCATTGATGATGTTAATATAAAGTTTCATAAAAAAGCTATTGAAGATCCTCGGGGAGTTGGTCGGGTATCACGTGAACTTCTCAAACAACTCCGGTTGCAGTCGTCAGGTTGTGGGCTGAAGCCAAAAAAAAGTATATCCCAAAACGTTTTCTTTTACTCTGCGATTCAGTGGTGTCCTGAAAAGTTACCCCATCCCTCCTGCATTCTTATTCATGATGTTATCCCACTACTGTTTCCTGATATTTTTGACGAGATTGCCAAGGATTTTCAGATCAGGCTCAAATCGATTGCCCGGCAGGCTGATAAGATATTGACTATAAGTCATTCAAGTGCGCAAGATATTGCCAGGTTATTGGACATACCCATTGATGCCATCAGTGTCATATACAACGGTGTTACAACCCTTCCTGTTGTAGAAAAAAACTCTGTTACCTTGCCAAATGGTAAGTTTATTGTTTATTTAGGATCATTTGACCGGCATAAAAACATTGAAGTCGTTTTTAAGGCCATGCTCGATTCATCAATCAATGACATTAATCTTGTTATGATTGGGGGGAACAAAAGGGCACGGTCGCTTGTCACTGATATGCAAATTCAGGAACGGGTCCATTTTTTAGGGCGCTTGAAAGATCGAGAGACAGGATTTGTGGTCAGTAAGGCTCTTGCTTTGGTTTTTCCAAGCATTTACGAAGGGTTCGGTCTGCCTCCGCTTGAAGCTGCTATGCTTGGTACGCCCTCTATCTGCAGTTCGCGACCGGCTATGACTGAAGTGATGGATGGGGTTGCCCTTTTTGCTTCACCCGATAAACCGGAAGAGTGGGCTGACAGGATTAAGATGTTGCGGGATGATGCTCTTTTTCGAAACAAACTCGGGCTGCTTGCAAAAGAGCGAGCTGAGACCTTTTCGTGGAAAACCAGTTCTGAAAGCCTGGTTGCAGAACTTTCTCTGTTGCGAGATTGCCAACAATGAACAATTCACAATTCATCCGAATGGTCATTTTGTTTATTCAGGCCGTTATCATCCTGCTGATAGAGTTTATCAACAATCATTTCAAATTGCGGCTGAAAGCAGAAGTCGTAGGCATTACTGCCTTCAACATTGACATTTGGGCAAATATAAAATTGTTCGAGTGCACGTCTTACCTTTAATGCCTCAGCTATCGAAAATGGGAAAGATTGGTTTCCTATAATAAACATGGATCCGGCAATAGATTTTGCAAGTTCAAGGAAATCAGAAACCTGATGATATTCAATAGAGGGCAATATTTTCCTCATCTCATAAAACTCCTCTTTTATTCCAACAAAAACTACCTTTTTGTATTTCTTTATGAAGGAGTAATCAATCCCGGGGGAGTGATAGCCGGCACTTCTTGCAATCATTATATAGTCGGAAAAAGAGTAATCCGGCTCAACAAAAAGCCATGGCTTACTTAAATCTGCAGTAACTCCAAATAAAAGAAAATACCATCGAACAATATTACCTCTATCAAGTTTTATAGGCGCTTTCCGTATAATATCAAGGTCGTAATGCACGTTATCAAGGTTGTATGCTTTGCACTCTCTTATTCCGTCTTGTGAAAGTAATAAAGGGGATAGCATGGAGAACATATTCTTATCAAGCATTACATTTTTAAGCGGATGATTGCCTCTTATTTCGTCATATTTTGCGGGTTGATTTAAGTGAAGATATATATCCGCAGGGAATCCTTTTGAAAGCGCATAAACTGTCGGTAAAGAATAGATTATATCGCCGGCATTGCCGCTGTGTTTGAAGGAAAGGGGATTGGCGATATCAATATTGTATTTAAATAAATTTTGCGCTTGACAACTTTCTAAATACTGTTGATTAAATTCTTCAAATAGTTTATTCTGCTTCAACAGATCATATAAGTTTCTATTTTTTGTTTTTAAATAAATTTTTTTAAATACGTTCATCGTTGTCTTTAGGGATTAGTTCACTTAACCATTCACATTGCTACGCTGAAAAATTCTGCATACTGGAAGTATTTATCAAATGCAGATGATTTGTTCGATACATTAATTGGTCTAGTGGTATAATGTATGCCCGGATAGTGTTGTTTTTTAATATAATAAGTTACCCTGTAAACATTCTTATGGGTTTCTGATGATAATGCGTGGAAAAATGCGTATAAGTGATTTTTACCATTATAATTGATACAGATGATTGAGGTCTGGTGGTTGTGTAGCGTGATGCTGTAATCAGCACTTTATTTTGTACTGGATGTTGTTGATGACTGAGTGCGAATGCGGTTAGTCCATTTTCTGATTGAGTTGCCTGGTTCGACGCATGAACAGTTTCATACTGCTGATTGAGTTTGTTATAACTTATAATAATTGTGTCTGATGGCAACCATATCTGTGGTGATAAATACCTACAATGCGCAAAGAGTATTGCGTCAATGTCTTGCAGCCCTTGATAAGGCTGATGAGATTATTGTATGTGATATGTACTCAACCGATGAAACAGTTTCTATTGCACAGGAATATGGGTGTAAGGTCATTTATTATGAAAGGTCAGGGTATGCTGAAATTGCACGCAATTGGGCTCATGCTCAAATATCCTCTGAGTGGCTTCTGGTCATTGACGCGGATGAGATTGTCCCTGAAAAATTATGGTACTATTTAAAGGAGTTCACTGATAACAAGGATGGTTATACAACATTGTCCTTTCCAAAACAGGATTTTGTTTTAGGGAAGCCGTTGCACTGCATGTATCGAAGAATTGATAAACGGTTCTGGAAAAAAGATTGCGCAACGTATGAGACACATGTACATGGCGGGGTTATTACGCTGAAAGGGAAGGATTTTATGATTGATCCAAAAAACAAAAGTATGGCTCTTTTGCATTACCATGTTGAATCGTTAGAGTCTTACCTTGAAAAAATAAACCGTTATACAACCCTTGAACAGGTTCGCTTTCAAGAGAAAAACAGAAGTTTCTCATTGTTTGTTCTGTTCTTCCGGCCCGTTGGGGAATTCATTAAGATTTATTTTCTGAAGAAAGGTTTTTTAGATGGCACTCTTGGCTTTATCTTTGCCGTCTTGCATGCGTTTTACAAATTTATGCAGCATGCCAAGCTCTACGAAACCCATTATAAGCGAAAACGGCCGAATTTGTTGTATTGAAGTTTATGGGTTTATCGTGAACCCATCGACAAGGGCCATCCACTCCCCTGATGCGCACTGGTGAGGATCAACAGTATGCATGCCGCCCTTGTTCCACCATTCATTCCCCGGCTGCACTACGGGTTCCACTGCAGCAGCCTCTTCATTATAGGTTTGTTCTGTCAGTTCCGTAATCCTGAATGCCCAGACTTTGGTACCGTAATTCGGGATTTCATCCTGAGAATATCTGAAGATGGTACCTTTATAAAGGATTACTCTTCCCGCGGGACGTGCA
>CAIVCU010000099.1 GCA_903904495.1 uncultured Chlorobiaceae bacterium | reverse complement strand
GGCGCTTTATAGGAACCCGTCATGAAGACCCTGAACATGTGAATCATCACAACAATGACCATGAAGTGCGCTCCCCAACGATGGAGATTACGAAGGATAACACCAAAGGGTACCTGGAATTCAAGATCCTTGATATCGGTGTATGCCTGATCAATTGATGGATGGTAATAAAACATCAGAACAACACCGGTAATGATAAGAAGGAGATAGGCAAAAAAAGTAATGCCACCCATTCCCCAGGTAAATCTGAGTTTAACGGCACTTTCGCGAACTTGCACTGGGTGAAGGTGAAGAAAGACATTGCCGAAAACAGCCTGTGCCCTGTCTCTTACGGTATTACGGTAATCCCTTCTGAATATGGACTTCCATATCAGATTCTTTTTTACCTGGTTAGTTATCTCTGGTAGGCTTTTCATAGTCACGTCACGTTTTATTTGCTAAACAGTTTACTGATACCCGCGCAGCCTCTTTAACTGCCTCTCATATTCGGCTTCACTCTTGCGCGAACCGTCTGGATTTAGCATCTCCACGCCAGTCCAAGGGCAATCAATGGCACAAATATTACAGCCCGTACAACTCTCATCAACTTGAGCGATTCCCGTAAAATTCAAATCGGATTCAACAATGGTTATGCTGTCGGACGGACAGGTCTGAACACAAATCCTGCACCCGGTACAAAGCTCTGAGATGACCCTTGCAGCTGCTCGTTTTCGAGCCCCTGAAACTCTCTGGAACGGAGTTTCTTCCTGCAACGCTGTTACATTTTCATCACTACCCATGTTCATAAAATTTCAATTATCGAAACCGCGTCAAACTCTTAATAAACTCTCAGGGTACACCTCGTTGGACTCCTTGCCCGGAACACCTGGATACCTGATCGTCTTGTCGACAAGCATCTGACCGTCCTCGGCAACACTTATCTTAAAGCGGTCCATTGGTCTTGGAGCAGGGCCTTCAAAGTTCAATCCAGTTATATAATATCCGCTGCCATGGCAGGGACATTTAAACTTTTTCTGCGCTTCCATCCAGTTTGGCGTGCATCCCAGATGTGTACATTTGGTCTCCATCGCAAAAAATGCGCCATCCTGCAGCCTGATGATCCATGTTCGGTACTCCCTCTGATACTGGGAGTTGACCGTCCCGAGCGGGTAGTCCGCCGGGAGTCCAACCTTGAACGTCGATGCAGGTTCAAACAGCACCCGCGGGTAAAAAAACCGCAAAAAGGCCGCTGAGTTTATTGCAAGGAAGCCTATAACGCCCCCCCATCCAACACGAGTCAGAAATTTCCGTCGGTTGCTGGACTCAGCCTGACCGCCTTCAAAATCTTTCTGGCTTGAGATTTCTTCCTGGTGCTCTGTTACGAGCTCTTTTTCATCCTGCATAGCAGTTTTTTTTTGCTTTCTATGAGATCTTTTCTGAACTGAAACTTATACTTTTAACTTACTTTAACGAAATACTTTGTATTAGCATAAAAAAGGCATGCTGACAAAACGGAAATCCTATCAGAAGAGCAATACATTTCCCGTTTTGTCAGTACACTTCTCTGAAACAAGAGCAAAACCCTAACCGATATAATTAATTCAAAGTCATTAACATAACATTGAAATACAGGCTCAATACCTCATATAATATTGAAAGATTGAACCTGTCTTTCATACCACTTAACTCAACAAACAATTAAAATGCTAATCCAGCAGATACTGCGAATGTGTTAGCATTGTTAAGACCTGTCGTTGAAGCTGTTGCTGGAGCAATATTATGGGTAAAAGCAGTGTAAGAAGCTTTAAGAAATACATTTGCCCTAAGATATGCAGTAAGTGAAGCCGCAATTGATGGGTTGTCCAGACCTCCGACCACACCAAGATACTTGTACGTTACTCTTGGCAGGAGCCATGGGTAGATATAATACCCAGCATCAACTGCATAGTTATTAAGCTTGAGATCACGATCCTTGCTATAAGCGAAGCCGCCTGTAAAATTACCATAGTTCCCTGCGATATCAGCCCCATATACCAAGGTCTCAACCCCATTTCCATAGGTAAGCATATTATCCCGAGCACTAACAAGGCTAGCTCCAATAGCAATACTGTTATCCAGACCAACATACTCATTACCATATGTACCGCCAGCTCCGCTCAGTAGTCCAGCGCCAAAAAATTTGTATTTCACCCGCAGATATCTGATATCATCAAGCTTATTAGACGGCGACAAATTTTTGGTTGTTTTTATCGACTCAGATGACTCTGCACCACTAACACTTAAAGTCGTTCCATTCGGAGCGTCAGTAAGATCGCTAACCCCAGCAATAATATTCAGCCCACCTTCCTTTCCCACAGCATAATTGAACTCAGGACCTACGCCTTGAGCTGGAAATACGTTTGTAAAGACGGAAATAGGACTACCCAACCCTCTAAACGCACTGAATCCATTACTACCATAGCTCAGGTTAACTCCAGGAGAAAACGACCATACTGCTCGCAAGTTTGTTGTTGTGGCACCGGTTGCGATGTTTTCAATAGCGCCAACAAATCCAATAGTCTCACTTACTGTACCTCCAAAAAGAATCCTGGCATCGGTAGTGCCTACTCCCCAGTTCAGCGTTTGGGGTGTCTTTAGTGCTCCAGTTTTATCTGTCTGTTTATCTGAATAGTTGAACATATTTCCGCTTAGATAAAGAGCAAATGGCGCAAAACCAGGAATATCTGAAGGCCAAGGTGAGTTAGGAAAGGTTTGCTTCCAGCCCTCCGCACCCATTTTTGTCTGCTCCTGCTTGGCATGATCCTCTTCCTCGCCACCCGGCCAGCGATAGCCGTTATTCTTGAACGCCTCACCAAATGCATTCCTGTTCGGGAAACCGGAATGACAGGTGTAACAGGAGGTCTGATACTTTCTCGCAAATGCCGGCACAGCAGAACTATCCTGACTCCAGAATAGAGCAGGAACCATACAGAGCGACGCAATTGATGCAAATGTCGATTTTCTCATAGATCGAACTTTTTTTTGAGTTATTGTGATTGATTAATACAGACTTTTACTACAAGAGACACAAAATTCCCTGGAAATGCATCAAGGCAAATCCATACATTGCACATTTTTTTAGTGCATCATATCTTATGATTGAGCAACGACCAGAAAGCATGTAACAGCACTGGCAGTGTATGAAAGACCTAGCGTATTATATGAGGGAACTCGGGATAAAAGACATCAAAATGTTTTCAGCCACAAATATTCTCCTCAGGAAATCGAAAACAGCCACGTAGAAATTTTTGCACAACGCATCAACAAAACAGCACCAACGTTCAACAACAACTCAGTATGTATCGATCAAGGCTACCATGAATATGGTACAAAATATTTTAAAAAAAAATACCTTACAAAAAAAATCTCAATTTATCTTCCCTTTATCACACGAGCAAATATAAAGCGGCAAATGCTAACAACAACAGTAAATCCGTCCGATTTTCATGAAGTATAACAATTGTTAATTAATTGTTAAAATTATTCCGCAAAAAAAGTAATCAGCCTCCGTTTATTACGGCACAAACACTTTTTTTAAATAGCAACCATCGCGCACCACGATGTTTTCTCTTGCAACGAATTGCTATCAAGAAAAAAATTTAAACTGAATTAACTCAAGACCATCCATTAACAAGATGGAGACTTATATAAGAATACATGCACCTTGTATACATAAAAGCAGTGACGGATACTAATTATATATAACGCTCTTTGTTGGAAAAGAGATCAGCTGTTATTTGTGAAACTCTTGTTCCCCTATTATATTTGTACGCTTCACAAATTACACTGACATTGCAATCTACCGCAATATCAGAAAATTTGCAGCCCATTTGTGCCCGTTGTTTGATACCATCGTCTTTTTTTCAATGTGCCCATAAATAATTAGTCAGCTATCAACGAATAGCCGCGACTTCAGGTTGACTAATAGCCGGCATACTAAAGCATGGTATAGTATCCTGTGATATTTTGCCGGTATAAAAACTTTTATTGTGGATACATTTGCTGTCTTCATCACAAATGCGCTATAGCCACACTCTTAGGTTATTATTTTAATAAGTTAATTCAGGTTATCATCATGGTGGTTGTAAGGCGTCGGTGGTTTCAGACACCCTGGGAGTTCAAAGAATCTTTTTTCTTTACATCTGTTGCTGTCATTGCAGGCTTTTTCATTCAATTTGCTGCTGCAGGAAGCGGCATAGCAATACCTCATCTGCCTTTCAACGCAATAGCTCTGTCACTTTTAGCCATTATTGTACTAAGCACAGGCTTGGCTTTCAGAAACACTCCTGCTGTAAAATGGCTCGGAGGTATTCCTCTTGGACTTTGCCTTATTGTTGCTATCGCCTTTCTCTCATTAATTGGTGGCGTTGTACCTCAGCAGGCAGTTGCTAAAAGCTCACTGCCTGCCATGCTTGGGCTGAATCAGATTTTTTCAAGCTGGCCTTTCGCTGTCACTGTTCTGCTCTTTCTTGCCAATCTCGGCATTTCACTTTCGTGGAAGCTTGTCCCGTTTAAGCTGCAGAATCTGCAGTTTATCCTTTTTCATGCAGGATTCTGGATTGCATTGTCTTGTGCCATTGTCGGCAGCGGTGATCTTCAAAGACTTGTGGTACCGATTAATGTAGGGAAGGCGAATAATCTTGGGTATACGATGGATAGCGATACTCCGCAGCAGGTACCGTTTTCTATTTTTTTGCACGACTTTTCCCTTGAAGAGTATCCTCCACAGTTACTGCTCTATGACCCGCATAACGATAAGCTCCTGATGAACAAATCACAGGCCATTATGGAGGTACATAAAGGTACAACCGCAACATGGCAGGGAATCGAAGTTCTTGTACTCGACTATCTGCCATATGCTCTGCCAGGAAAAGACGGTATACCTCAACCCTCAGCCCGTGTAACTGGAATCCCTTTTGCAAAAGTCAGGATCAACACTTCCTCGACTCAGCGCGAGGCATGGATAAGCACCGGCAGTCCATTACTGAAACCCGATGCCGCCCAACTTGACGGATTCTACCTTATCATGGTACCTGGCACCCCGAAATCATTCCGTTCGGCGGTTACGGTTCAGGATGAAAAGGGTCATGAAACAATGGCAAACCTTGAGGTTAACCATCCTGTGAGTTTTATGGGCTGGAAGCTCTACCAGATGGGCTATGATGAAAAAGCCGGACGATGGTCTAAGTTAAGTTTGATAGAAGTGATCCATGATCCATGGCTGCCAGCGGTTTATCTTGGGTTTTTTATGATAATGGCAGGGAACATTCTGTTTTTCTGGAATGGCATTAAACGAAAAGAGGCTGTAAAATGATAATGAATTTTAATACTGCTGCCGAACTGGCTATAGTTTGCTGGACGATCGGGTCTTTGCTAAGCCTTTTGGCAAGTAGAACTCCTGCACTGAAGCTTCCTGCTTTTCTTCTCTCCATTGCAGGCTCTCTGGTTATGGCCGGATTTATAGTTTTTTACTGGTCGGCTCTGGACCGTCCACCTCTCAGAACACTGGGCGAAACCCGGCTGTGGTATGCTGCGCTCATCCCACTTGTTGGATTTCTTGTTGAGTACCGCTGGAAGATAGGATGGCTGAAGTACTACTGTATGGCGCTTGCTACATTTTTTCTCAGCATAAACATGCTTCATCCCGAGGTCTTCGACAAAACGCTGATGCCTGCACTGCAAAGTCCATGGTTTGTTCCGCATGTCGTTGTC
>CAIVCU010000098.1 GCA_903904495.1 uncultured Chlorobiaceae bacterium | reverse complement strand
GGTTGCTCTTTTGACCGACTGGTTTGACGGTCAGGCTGCCCGATGGACCAATGATGTTTCCGAAATGGGAAAAATTCTTGATCCACTTGCCGACAAACTCTGCCTTGCCAGTGTAGCTGTTTATTTTTTCTGGATCGGCCAGCTCCCTTTATGGTTTGTGCTTTTTGCTGTTCTCAGGGATGCTCTGATTTTTATTGGTGCAGCGTATGTCAGAATCCACTATTCTGTAGTTACCACATCTCTCTGGCCGGGAAAATGGGCGGTTGGCTTTGTCTCCATGATGTTTATTGCCATGGTTTGGCCGCATCCTTTTTTTCAGCGCTATCCCGTGAAGGAATTCTTTTTATGTCTCTCTTTCATTATGCTTCTGTACTCTTTTGTACTGTATTGTGTGAGGTTTTACAGAATTCATAAGGGGCTCGACTACCATGTCTGAGTTTTGCCATACCCGTTGCAAGGTATGTCAATCCGGGTCTGCAGGGTATTGATAACTTTGCCAGAAAAAAATAAATTCCAACGTGCAGGTGAGCTAACTAATTATTAAAAAGTCGCTTAAAGGAATTAACATCCTTTATTCTGTTGGATGGTAAAATGTTGACAACTTGTTGACAGTATGTGGGCAGGTGTTAACAAGTGCCCTGGTTCTCAGGTTGTGAGGCCAGGGCATACGATTTCTCTGATGATAACGTTTACTTGTTTTTCGCCACAACAGTAGCCATAAGGGAAGCTTCGCATACAAGCTCGCCTCGTACATAAGCCTTTGCATCAAACTGACAGACGCTTCTGCGCATGTTGGTTATGATTGCTTCAATAACAAGGGTATCACCAGGAAGTACCGGTTTACGGAAACGAGCCTTATCGATTCCCATGAAGTAGACAACACTCTCCTTGATCTTGTCATTACCGTTGAGCATCATGATACCTCCGGTCTGAGCCATGGCTTCAAGGATCAGCACGCCGGGCATGATCGGATTTCCTGGAAAGTGACCCTGAAAGAACGGTTCGTTCATGGTCACGTTTTTAATCGACACAATTTTTTCATCAAGTTTGAACTCAACGATCTTGTCGATTAAGAGGAAGGGATAACGGTGTGGAAGGATGTTCAGAATTGCATTGATGTCAAAAATAACGCCGGCTTTTTTTTCGTGCTGGTACTGTCTGGCAAGCTTGTTGCGGTCCGCATATTTTTTGAGCAGCTTGACAAATTCCACATTCGAAGCATGACCGGGGCGGGCAGCGAGCACCTGTGCCTTTATCGGCATGCCAAGGAGAGCGATATCTCCAAGCATATCAAGCAGTTTATGGCGGGCAGGCTCATTCTTAAAGCGCAGTTCACGGTTGTTGAGAATACCGTTTTCACCAAGCACAAGATGTTCGCTTGCTATCCCAAGTTTGCTGCCGAGGCTGTCAAGCTCCTCTTTTTGCATGGTCTTGTCGATAATGACAATAGCGTTGTCGATATCTCCACCTTTGATGATGCCCTGGTTTGCAAGTGCTTCCACTTCACTGAGGAAACAGAATGTTCTGCAAGGGGAGAAATCCTTGAGAAATTCAGTCTCAAGATTAAAAAGACCTGAGTGCTGAGACCCGAGTGCCGGATTTTTGTAGTCCACCATGACGGTTATTCTGAAGTCGTCCAGTGGCAGTGCAACAATATCGACACTGTTATCAGTATCATGGTATTCTATTGTTTCATCGATGACTAGGTAGTTTTTTGGTTCATCCTGTTCCTGAAATCCTGCTTCAAGCAGCGCTTTCGCAAAAGGGTGTGAGCTTCCATCCATCACCGGAGGTTCAGGTCCGCTCAGTTCAATGCGGCAGTTATCGATCTGGAGGCCGTAAAGAGCGCCGAGCACATGTTCGGTGGTATGTATTTTCACGTCGTTGAGACCGATAGTGGTACCCCGAAGCACATCGATGACGTTCTCAATCAATGCCGGTATTTCAGGACTGTTTTCAATATCTGTCCGGACAAAACGGTAGCCGTAGTTGACCGGTGCAGGTTTAAAGGTGATCATGCACTCTTTGCCGGTGTGCAGTCCTGTTCCCCAGAGGGAAACTTCTTTTTGAAGTGTGCGCTGTTGAATGAGCATAGTGTAATCGTTGCTCCTGCCTTTAAATACCACGCAGGAAATGAACTTGAATTGTAATGATGAAAAACTCTAAACTTTTAAGATAATAAAGATCGATTTCCAGTTCAAATGAGGTGTTTTCTTCCTGCCTGGCCAACCTCTTTATGACACCGTATGACTGGCAAAGTGTTTCTGTGCTTTTTCAAGTAAGAGCTCATGGGAGATGTGGTTACCGGCAATGATGCTGTTTCTTTGAAAAACATCTTCATCTCCTGTAAAGTCAGTAACTGTTCCTCCTGCTTCGCGCACAAGCAGCACGCCGGCCGAATAATCCCATGGAAAAAGCTTGTATTCCCAGAACCCGTCAAAGCGTCCGCAGGCAGTATATGCCAGATCTATGGCTGCTGAACCGGCACGCCGGATCCCGGCACAGTCTTGAATAATCTCTTTCAGCACTCCGAAATACGAATCAATATAGTGGTACTCTGTGAACGGAATACCGGTTGCGATGAGAAAACTCTCCTTCTCTGAGCGGTTTGAAATCGAGATTTTTTTTCCGTTAAGATAAGCACCGCAGCCTCGTTCTGCAGTAAAAAGCTCTTGAAGAACAGGTTGAAAAACAACGCCGGTGCAGAGTTCATTATTGCTGTCCTTTAAAGCGATACTAATGGAAAAAACAGGAAAGGAGTGAATGAAGTTAAGAGTACCGTCAAGAGGATCAACAATCCATGTTCTTCCTGAAGTTCCTTTAAAGACAGTGCCTTCCTCACACAGCATGCTGTCATCCGGGAAACTTTCTATGATAATTGAACTGATTGCCGCTTCACAGGCCTTGTCAACCTCTGTAACAAAATCTTTATAATCTTTTCCCTTGATTTCACTTTGAGAGAGTTCTCCGAATTTTTCAAGAGTGATAGCTCCTGCAGCTTGCGCAGCCCTGATGGCTGTCAGCAGTTCGTTGCTTCTTGTTTCCATTTGTGTGAATCAGAACGTATGGGTTGCATAATCGCGATCAATATAACATTTCAGCCCATTCTTTTATTCGAGGGCCATTTTTCGAAGAGAAGATCATCAAAGTTTGTCAGTAGTGTGGCTGGGGAGGGAATTATCCGAGTCATCAATTTGTTGCTTATGTATAATGATATGAAAGATTTATAAACGAAAAGAGAACCATAATGAAACTCAATATTCCAAAACTGGCCATCTGTATCGCGGTATGTTTTGTGTTTGCTTTTGGCGGCAGCACCTTTACGCCGGTACCCGGTTCAGAGTGGTACTATTCGATACTTAAAAGACCTACATGGAATCCTCCTGACTGGTTGTTTCCTCCTGTCTGGACTCTTCTGTTCCTGCTTATGGGTATTGCTCTCTATCTTGTGGTACAGCAGTGGTCTGAAAAAACAAACGTCAAGGGAGCACTTACTATATTCGGAGTGCAGCTTCTTCTTAATCTCAGCTGGTCAGCCGCATTTTTCGGGCTCCATTCCCCTTCGAAGGCTCTTATGGTGATTGTGCTGCTCTGGCTGGCGATCGTGCTGACAATCGTAAAGTTCAAAGCAATTTCCCCAACTGCAGGCTATCTATTGATACCCTACCTATTGTGGGTAAGCTTTGCATCGTTTCTCAACTTTACGATCTGGCAGCTTAATGGAGGGTTGCTTTGAGTAGGCGCGACTTGTGAAAATGTAACTTTATAAACCCAACTCGCTATGCGAACCGAGGAGCACCAGTTCGAGACTGGCGGCGTGGGTTTTGCGGTAGATCAAAATAAGATCAGGCTTGATGTGGCAATCACGGCAATCATTTAACGTACCGATCAGCGCATCAAGTTTCTTGCCGTGGTTCCCCGATTTTTCTCGGCGATAGTCACGCTTGAATCTGCTGGCGTACTTAATCGTCAGCATTCAAGCCCTAAAACAGTCCCTCCAAATAAACGGCTGTAGTGAGCTCTCCACGGCGGGCTTCATTTATCATTATCCCACATGTCCTTGTAAAAGAAGACATATTCACTTGTCGCAACAGAATCGATGTTATAATAATAGCGGCATAGCTTTTTGAATAACTGCAGCATTTTCTCGTCAAAACAAAAATCAAGAATACCATTCAGGCAGTGTTCAATCCTCTTGGGATCGCTATCCTGATCTTTTATTATCGAATCTACGTCTTGGGTATAAAAGTGTTCCGCCTCGCGTGCTAGTTGCCGGGTGTATGTTATGAGCGGTCCAATTTTTTCAACCAGCGTATTCTTTTCTGGAGTGTTCGATTGATTCATAGTCATCGATTTACCATCTTGATCGACAGAAATACTGCTTGTTTTTTAGAACGTGATTATCGGTCAATTGCCTCCAACCCTCACAAACATCTTCTTCAAATATACCGATACCATCAGGCATAAATAAAACATTCCGCCCTTCCAAATCCTCTTGTTGGCAGGTAACATTAAGCAGCCCTTCAAATCGAGTTGCTTCCATGCGCCCGCGGGGGTGCGACAATTATTGGCGGGCAAAACGTCTATTCACAATCGTTTCAATCCACGCGCCCGCGGGGGGCGCGACAAG
>CAIVCU010000097.1 GCA_903904495.1 uncultured Chlorobiaceae bacterium | reverse complement strand
CGCTACCACGCTTCAGGAAAAACCGGAGGACTTGATATTTCGGGAATACTTGGTTCAAACACCTTCAAAACTGATTTGAACGGAGTCTTCACATTGCAGGGATCGGGAAATGATCCAAAAAACCTGAATGTTGCTGCTGTTATGCAGTTTTCACCTTCCTCCATCAATGGCCTCCAGCTTAAAGACCGCTCAAAAGCAGCGTTCGAAATTGCCCAGACCGCCGGGTCTTCACGGGCAGGCATCAGCAGCGATTTTCTTGATGTTTTTGCTGATGGGGACTATTCGCTTGAAGAGCTGATAGCTCTCGGCAGACTTGCAGGTTCAGGCGTATCAAGGGAGATAGCAGCGCAGAATATCTGGCACACAACTCCTCCTGCACCGGTTGCGGTATCGAATTCACTAAAAAAACCGTTCACTGTCAACTACCGCATTACGGTAAAAGACAGCTCGCCTTTAGCGATACTTTTCCCCTTACAGGGCCTGACACTTAAGGGTAGCGCTGAGGGCAGTGCCGTTTACCGAAACGGACAATGTTCAATCGGTTCATCACTTAGCCTTGATCGATTACAACCCCGGAGTGATATTCTTTTTGAAAATCTCGCCATGAAAGCAGAAGTGGAATGCAGCAGCAGCGGAACACAGAAAGCATCAGTCAGCGGAAGGGCATCAGCCATGGCTATCGGCGGAAATAAAACCGGGGCGGCAATCTTTTCAGGACTCTATACCCCTTCACGTCTCGATGGTGCTCTCGACCTTGTTCTCCCTGATCCGGCAGAGAACTTTTCAACAAAATTTTCAGCATCAAGGGAGGGGAGCGCCTATAACCTGCTCTTTAACCACCTTTTGATAAAAGATGCTGCTGGAATGTGGAAGACAGCGGAGAACTCCCGTATTTTGCTGGGCAGAACATCGGCAAGGTTTAACCGTTTCACGATAGCAAAGGGATCACAGCAGGCGGTATTGGACGGTGAACTCAGCAACTCAGTGCCGGGCAGCTTTCAATGTCTCCTGTCAAATGTTGAACTCAATGAACTGAAGCGTTTTTCCATCAGTCACTCTCTTGACAAGCTTTCGGGGACAATCAATGCCTCGCTTGCGGTCAGCGGTAACCCCGCAGCAAAAGCAAGCACCCTCAAAATAAGCGGAAAGGATATCCGGTACGATAAATTCGCTATAGGCTCCCTGCATTGCAATGCTTTCCATAGTGGTCACCTTCTTCGTTTCGACCTCCATAGCAGTGCTTCAGCAGCGGATAAAATCGCAGAACGAAGTGCATTATCAATGAACACTATTGATGGCAAGGGAACAATTCCTCTTGTTCTCAACTTTTATCCTCTTGAGTTCCGGATGGCCGATCAAGAGGCGATAAGCGCATCATTCAATTCGGATAATCTTTCCGCGCAAGCCCTGACATCCCTGTTGCCCTTTTTGGAATCAGCTGAGGGTATTATTCCGACAACCATTAAGATCGAGGGAAGAACACCGAAACCTGACATTTATCTGACCACCCATCTTCGTGATACGAAAATAAAGTTGGAACCCACAGAAGTTTCCTACGTACTCAACGGAGAGGTCTATGTCACCCCGAACAATATTGAACTCCGAAATGTATCCATCAATGATAACCTGAATGGAAAGGGGAAAATAAACGGCATAGTAAAACTTGAGAAACTGCAGCCGATGGGACTGGATCTCGGCGGCAGATTTGACAACCTTCTCTTGTTCAATAAAAAAGACAGAAAAGATGAAACTTCATTCGGGACTATTACCGGCACAACCAATAACATCAGGATTCTCGGTACTCTCTCTGAACCGATTGTCGAGGGGGAATTGAGAATCAATGCTGCGGACTACTCGCTCTACCGGGCGGGAGCCAACGTTAACGCAAAGTATATAGGCATTAACAAGTTTATCACTTTTGCTCCACGGTACCCCTCGCGGAATGTTCCCGGCCTCGATGCATCGAACAAACCGGTAAAACAGGCGGAGTTTTACCACTCGATGATTGATATCCTGCAGATAAAAAATCTAAGGCTCAGCAGTGTCGAACCGCTCAAGTATACGGTTATTTTTGACCGCATCAGAGGTGAAGATCTTGAAACAACCATCAATAATCTTTCCCTGGTGGTCAATAAAAGCAATCAGCAGTATCGATTATTCGGTTCAGTCAATGTCGTTGGCGGGAAATACAAATTTTCCAATACCAATTTTGACCTGCAGGATGGTGGAAAAATCAGCTGGAACAATGCTGATATCCGAAGTGCTGTGATGGATAATCTTTATGGAATTAAGTATGTAAGCGCAACAAACCAGCAGACCAGTGAACGGGATAATGTAAAACTGCTGATTGCCATTACCGGAACCCTGAATGAACCGCTGGTCAGCATGGGATATTATCTCAATGAACAAACCCAGCCCTATGCATCGTCAAATTTGATTGGCGGAAAATCGAGCCAGATCGACCCTAATGCTGAATTGAACGTTATATCCATGTTGCTTTCCAAACAGTGGTATGCAAGGCCGGGAAGCACCGGACAGGTTTCGAATATTGCAGTTACAAGTGTAGGAATGTCTGCAGGGTCAGGTCTTCTTTCATCCCAGTTTTCGAAGGTTGTTCAGGATATAGCAGGTCTTGAAAGTTTCAATGTCAATGTCGGGATGGATAAACGGGGGGCGTTAAGCGGACTTGACCTTTATGTTGCACTCAGTGTCCCCGGCACCGATGGAAAAGTACGATTCATCGGTTCCGGCAGTGCTCCGACAATCAGGGATTCCCCCCTCTCGAATTATTACGGCACTGAACAGAAAATTGAATACCGGATCACTCCCAAAATCTATCTCCAGACTTACCGGTCTTACGGACTCAATGCCAATGGGACATCCAGCACCAACTTACAGTCACCCTCGGAGATATGGGGCGCCAGTATCTCCTATAAGGAACGTTTCCAGACATGGGACCAGTTCTGGAAACGTCTTGTTCCCTCATCCGACAAAAAAAAATAAGTCCTTCTGTTTTTGTAAAT
>CAIVCU010000096.1 GCA_903904495.1 uncultured Chlorobiaceae bacterium | reverse complement strand
CGACCGGCACGGCGTTCAGTTCACCGGGCAGCGGTTCAGGATTCAGGCCAGTATTTCCAAGCGGTTCTGAGCCAGATTCTTGCTGCCGGTTACGACATGACGGGCAGCTATGCCGATTGGGTAAAGATTGGTTTTGCGATTGCTTCAGGGTACGGTGAAGCCGGGCGGCAATATTTCCATGAGATCAGCCAGTTTCACCCGAAATACAAACAGGTAGAGACAGACCGGCAGTTTACAAAATGTCTTCAGACTGGACGTGCAGGTGTAACAATCAGTTCTTTTTTTTATATGGCGAAGCAGGTTGGCTTCACATTCAAACAATCATAAACGATTTAGATGATGACCGGAGAAGATCAGCGTGATGAATGAGTTCAGTATTTCAAGGAGCTGAGACATGTAAGTGTAAGGCTGGGGCTGAGATCGTTCAACCTGAGCGGTTTATGTGCGTTTTTTGTAAGGCCAAAAGGCTGAAAAGCATTGTATTTATTGATAAAACCAAGATATACCCCTTATGAGTAAAAAAAGACTTCAAACGCTTGGAGATATCCGGCGATATCTTGCAGGGTTGCTGAACAGGTTCGAAGCAGGAGAGATAAACGAAGTACACCTGAAGGCAGCGGCTTATGTTTCAAATATCCTTACCAGTACAATTAAAGATTCTGATTTTGAGCAGAGGATTGAGAAGCTTGAGGATCAATTAAATAGAGGAGGGCAAAATGGGCTTAAAAGAGCGAGTTGAGCGGCTGGAGCAGAGGCTTAGTCCAGCTCCTATCATACCGATATACGTTTACATAGTGATACCGGGTAATCGCATGTTTCGGGATCGAGTATACCGAGAGGATCAGTTCTTGCCGGGCTGTGAGGCACCGTTATCAGGGGCCTTGTCATGTTCGCCGAAGTTGGTTTCTGAAAATAGAAATGAGGATGGAAGGGTATTTCAGCGTTGCTATGTATGTCATGTGCCGGAGGGGTGAGGTCCGTTCACCTAAATTAAGATTATAAAAAGCAAAATGCATCTGCGGAGGGTGAAGGTACCGACGTCAAGGTGCAATGACTAACCGTCGATGATGATCTTTGCACCGATGAATGCGAAATGAACAATCTGGAAGTCAGAGAGATTGGCGACGAATTTCCCAGTGGAGCAACCGAGCCTCCTCAGCTTCCAATCTGCAGGTGTGTCCTGGCACCGGATGTTGAGCATTAAAGATTAGGAATAATGGTGCTGGATGAGAGCTCCACCTGTCCAGCAAAGGTCTGTAGAGGTGACGATATATGTGACTGGATACTTTTATTAGGCCGAGAGCTACTGCTGAAGCTAATGTTTGTAATGCTGGTATTAACGTAAAATACGCTTTATATTTACCTATAAATAAGGTAGAGCATAAGTATCTTTCTTCTTTATCAACGAAACCCAAACGAAGATGGAATATCTTCAACTGACGCAGTGGGCAAGGCAAGCGGTGAGGCACTGGAAGGAGTTTCAGCCAACAAAGTACCGGCAGATGGAAAAGGAGGGGACATTGTACCAAGCAGCACAAGAGGCGGCAGACTTGACAGCAAGGGAAATGGACAGGCTGACAGATCAGGGATTCAGGGAGGACGAAGCGTGGGTGATGGTGAGAGAGAACTACCTGTTCTCCCCGGAGGAGAAAGAGTTGAAGGACAAGGAAGATCAGATAGGGAGCGAAGCGGGATCTATGTTCAATGAAATAATGCAACTGCAAAACATGATACTACAGGGGGAAGAGTTCTATGAGAACGGTACGAAGAAGAAGAACGCATAGAGTTTTCAGCTGACGTTATTTCTTTATAAAACAAGGAAATCAATCTTTTCTATGCGTACTCCAAAAGTCACGCAAAACGTATCTCTTTCTACTAGCCAGAAAGAAGTGATACCACTTAAGGAGTGCCTTGCGAAAACGTGGCTTACAGGTGATCTTAAAAGGAAGGAAGGACGTAATGTCTTTGAGCATTGCCTTATTGTTGGAGAGGTGGCAAAGGAACTTCTGGAAAGAATGCCTGACTTTTTAAGAACACAACTTTTTCCTGATGGATCCGAACTTATTGCTGCAATTCACGACATAGGTAAGGTTAGTCCTACTTTTCAGGAAAAGATATATCGTGG
>CAIVCU010000095.1 GCA_903904495.1 uncultured Chlorobiaceae bacterium | reverse complement strand
TCAAAATGAGTATAGAGAAAGTTCTCCTGCTTGTGGGCCTTGCACCATTTTGCCATAATTGAGCCACCCCTGGATACAATTCCTGTCAGGCGTTTTTCGGCAAAGGGGAGATGCTCCCGCAGGATGCCTGAGTGAATGGTAAAGTAATCGACGCCCTGTTCAGCCTGTTCAATCAGCGTATCGCGATAGAGTTCCCAGGTGAGGTCTTCAGCCTGTCCTCCTGCTTTTTCAAGTGCCTGGTAGATGGGTACTGTCCCGATAGGTACAGGGGAGTTTCGCAGAATCCATTCACGCGTTTTATGGATATTCTTTCCGGTACTGAGATCCATGACGGTATCGGCTCCCCAGCGACACGACCAGACAGCTTTTTCCACCTCTTCCTCTATTGATGAGCCAAGCGCGGAGTTGCCGATATTGGCGTTTATCTTGACACGGAAATTCCGGCCGATAATCATCGGCTCAAGTTCAGGGTGATTGATGTTAGCCGGAATAATTGCCCGGCCTCTGGCGATTTCGTCTCTGACAAATTCCGGAGTTATTGGCACACTTTTGGAGCCGCCTTTTGAAAATGATGTTATCCATTCTTCCAGATGCTGGTTCTCCCTGATGGCAACATATTCCATTTCGGGCGTTATAATGCCTTTGCGGGCAAAATACATCTGAGTGATGCCGGAACCCTCTTTTGCTTTGCGAGGAGTTCTTGCTTCCGATACGGCAGAAAAGGTTGAAGGCACGGTCTCTCTGTCGGTAAAACCCCAGGCGTCGCGCAGTGGGGGGAGTCCCTTTTCAGGGTCAATGATGACAGAAGGATCGGAATACGGTCCGCTGGTATCGTAAAGAGAAAACGATGAGAACTCCTGTCCCCGGCAGATATAGGTTCTGCTGAGTTTCAGTGTTCTCATGCCGACTTCTATGGGATAAAGAGTGCCTTTGATAAAGGTTTTTTCTGATGAAATCCCGTAAATGCGTTGCTCCGGGCATGACATGGTGTCAATAGCGTGGGTCATAGAAGATGTTTAAACAAGCAGGCAGTGCAGGAGAACCGTGTCCATCTTTTCTTGCGTCAGCATTACCTGCATCAAGTTACAAGGGTTTATTCTCAGCTCTCTCTTTTTTTTGCCGTTATGGCTGCAAAAACATTAAGCACCCCCAAGATGAGAATCTAACGGCACAATACTGAAATTCACTCTATTATACAAACAGGGTGTATGTGAGGCTTTAATAAAAAGAAATCATTAAACGTCATGCTATGGTGATAAAGATTAAGCTTTAAGATGATCATGCTTTCGGAAGAGAGAAATAAAAATTTTACCTTTTCTAAAGAACAGGGTAACCCAACCAGTGAAACTGCTGGTAAGCTGAAAATTTCGGCATTTTACCATTGAATTATAGATACACTATGCTTAGCGAGACCGAATCACAAGAGCGGGTATTGCGGCTGCAGGCAATGCTCCTGAGCAAGGATATCCAGGCAGCTCTTTTCATTCTACCGATTGATATCTACTATTTCGCTGGTACTCGCCAGAACGCTATCCTCTGGATTCCGGCGGCTGGTCAGCCGATGTTGCTTGTACGAAAAAGTCTTTCGCGGGCAAGGGAGGAGAGCCCGATTGCTGATATTCGTTCTTTTCCTTCAAGCAAAGAGTTTGCCTCCGTTTTCAGTGACGATCAGGTATGCATTGGCATGACGTTTGACGCCGTTCCAATGCAGCAGCATCTCTATTATACCCGGGCGCTTCCGGGGCGCAGCTTTGTGGACATTTCGATGATGGTACGTGAACTCCGTTCAGTGAAGTCGACCTTGGAACTTGAGCAGCTCCGTAACAGTGCAGGCAAGCTTGCTTCAGTTTTCGCCGAGGTGCCGCACTTCCTGAAAGCTGGCATAAGCGAGCTTGACCTCTCTGCCGAAATGGAATATCGACTCCGCAAGGCAGGTCATGAAGGTTATATACGGATGCGTGCTTATAACCAGGAGCTGTTCTATGGCATTGCTGTGTCTTCCGGAGGGTTAAGCGGCGGATTCTTCGACGGTCCGGTGACGGGAAAGGGGTTGTCAAGCGCTTCACCTCATGGAGCATCGTATGATGTGATTCTCTTGAACCAGCCTGTTCTTATGGATTATCCTGCGGTGTTCAATGGTTACATCGCCGATATGACCCGCATGTTTGTTGTTGGAACGCTTGATCAGGAATTACAGCGGGCTTTCGATGTCGCGATCGATATTCAGGAAATGGTACGTCAGGCCATGAAACCGGGGGCAATCTGCGAAGATCTCTTTCTTTCAGCAGCATCAATGGCTGAGCATGCAGGACTTGGTTCATACTTCATGGGAATGCCGGGTGAACAGGCTAAATTTGTCGGTCATGGCGTGGGTCTCGAACTTGATGAGTTGCCGGTGCTGGCCAAAGGGTTTTCAATGCTTTTGCAGGTCAACCAGGTGATTGCTGTCGAACCAAAGTTTGTAATTCCTGGCAAAGGAGTCATCGGCATCGAAAATACCTTTGTTGTCACAGCGGAGGGTGGCCTCAGGTTAAGTGATCTTCCTGATGATATTGTGTTTCTGGAACCGTAACCTGTCTGTCCTGCTGATTCCTGAAAATCATGCATTTGGCAGAGCCGCTGTCATGGGCAGGTTAATGTGAATATCGGTACGGATCATATACCGTGCTGATAATTTTTAATCTTGACTTATTCACAACACAGATTTACTGCGGGGGTAGTTCTAACCCTTTTTTGCATATTGCTGAATGCAATATGACATTCCCGAAAATCCGGTTTCCAATAAATACATCAGAATGTCTGATGAGTAAAAGCATGTCCATCACTCCCGGTGAGGAACGAGTGACCGGTGTGGTTGACAGGGTGACTTTTTTCAGTGAATCGTCCGGCTTCAGTGTCTTGCGTCTGGTTGTAAAAGGGGAGCGTGACCCTGTGACTGTTGTTGGGTGCATCGCAGCCGTTACGACGGGTCAGCATGTTGAGGCTGTGGGTGTCTGGCAAAACGATAAAACATGGGGCCTGCAGTTCAAGGCAAGCCGACTGGCGGTTATATCACCTGATACTCTCGAAGGTATAGGCAAATATCTCTCTTCAGGAATGGTCAAAGGCATTGGGCCCCACCTGGCAAAGGTGCTCATCAGTGCTTTTGGTCTGGAGGTTTTCAATGTCATTGAGGATCACCCTGAAAGACTGCTTGAGCTTCCAGGTATCGGCAGAAAACGCATGATGCAGGTTGTTGCTGCATGGGCTGAACAGAAGGCGGTGAAGGAGATTATTGTCTTTCTGCACTCCCATGGGGTAGGCACTGCACGAGCGGTAAGGATTTACCGGGCGTATGGTGCAGATGCTGTTGCTATAGTGAGTAATAACCCATATCGCCTGACGCTTGACATCCCGGGGATCGGATTCAAAACTGCCGATCAGATTGCACTGAATATTGGAATGCCCTCAGATTCTCCAATGAGGGCCAGGGCAGGTATCGCTCATGTTCTGCAGGAACTCTCATCAGAAGGGCATTGCCGGGTACCTGAAAAGAAGCTTATTGAAGCATTTATGAGGCTCCTTAATATACCGGCAACAGTGCTTGAAGAGGCTGTCAAGGCAGAACTCTCCATTGGGACTCTTGTTGCGGTTTCCGATCAGGGCGAACGAAGCTTTTATCTCAGGCATCTTTTCAATGCCGAGATGGGCGTGGCGTGCAGTATAGGACGAATACAGCAGGGAATACTTCCCTGGGGAACTATTGACGCGGCAGCAGCTATTGCGAAGGCGGAAACACAATCGAAACTCGAACTCTCTGAATCACAGCGCAGTGCCGTTTCGCTTGCTCTATCCAGCAAACTGATAATCATAACCGGTGGCCCCGGAGTTGGTAAAACAACCATCATCAATACCATCCTTAAAATCCTTGGGACAGGGATGCTGAAATTTGTTCTCTGTGCTCCTACGGGCAGGGCGGCGAAAAGGCTTTCGGAAGCCACCGGCAGGGAAGCGAAAACTATTCACCGGCTGCTCGAGTTTGATCCCTTTGCCCGTGATTTTAAAAGGGGATCGTCATATCCGCTTGAGGCTGATCTGATCATTGTCGATGAAGCTTCCATGATTGATGTTGTGCTTATGAACCGCCTGCTGGCAGCTATTTCCGATCGCTCTGCGCTTATGTTTGCCGGTGATGTTGACCAGCTTCCACCGGTTGGTCCGGGATTTGTCCTTGCCGATATGATTCAATCCGGGGTTCTGCCTGTGGTGCGTCTGACAGAGATCTTCCGTCAGGCTCAAACGTCGAGCATTATTGTCAACGCTCACAGGATCAACCGTGGAGAGCAGCTTGTCCAGTCTCCGGGAAAAGAACTTTCTGATTTTTATGTGGTACCGTCTGCGAGTACTGAAGATATCCAGCGAAGGCTTCTTCAGGTGGTCGCTGACCGGATTCCCAAGCGTTTCGGACTCGATCCGCTCCGGGATGTTCAGGTGCTGACCCCGATGAACAAAGGACCGCTTGGCACCAAAGCACTCAACTCTCTATTACAGGAAACGCTCAACCCTCATCCCATTCGAAAACTTGAACGTTTCGGGACTGCCTATGCCGAGGGGGACAAGGTTATTCAAATGGTCAATAACTACGACAAGGAGGTTTTCAACGGCGATATAGGGCGTATTGAAATGGTCAATGAGGAAGAGAGTACTCTCAGTGTTCTTTATGACGACAGAGGGGTGGTTTATGAGTTTGGCGAGCTCGATGAAATCGCCCTTGCGTATGCCATCACAATCCATAAAAGTCAGGGTTCGGAGTATCCTGCCGTGGTTATTCCGCTGTCAATGCAGCACTATTCGCTTCTTGAAAGAAACCTCATCTATACCGCAGTCACAAGGGCCAAAAAGCTGGTGATGATCATTGGCGACCCCAAAGCAATAGCCATGGCTATTGGCAACAGACGCTCCTCGCAAAGACTCACGGGTCTCGCCGCCAGGATTTCAGGTGAAACAGAGGATATCCTTCACTGATGATCATACCGCTTTTTTATTATATTTCGAGCCATGCTTCAGGGTAACCCTCTGAAAGCGTGAACACAGGTGCTGAATATGATATTCCCGTAAACATGAGTGCTGCTTTATGAAGAAAATCAATCTTGTTCGCCTCTCCCTTTTTCAGATGGGCTTCGGCATCATGCTTGGGTTCCTGCTCGATACCCTCAACAGGGTTATGACCACCGAGCTTCGTATTTCCGCTACCATCGTTTTTGGTCTGATAAGTCTCAAGGAGCTGCTGGCTATTTTCGGAGTCAAGGTCTGGGCGGGTAACCTGTCGGATCGTTCACAGATTTTCGGATTGAAGCGGACACCCTATGTTCTGCTTGGGCTTTTCTGCTGTGTTTTTTCCTTTATGCTCGCTCCGGCCGCGGCCTATCAGGTCAAAATTGCAGGAGTAGCACTATCCGAGATGCTTCCTGCCATGATGAAGGATATCGGTCTTTTGAAGCTTGCTGTTATTTTCCTTGTATTCGGCTTTGGACTGCAGGTTGCGACAACCGCCTACTACGCCCTTCTTGCCGATACGGTAGGGGAGGAGAATATCGGAAAGGTTACCGGCGCAAGCTGGACTCTGATGGTGCTCACCACCATTATTTCAACCCGGATTGTGGGATCTTTTCTTGATGTCTTTACCCCGGAACGCCTAATGAAGGTGGCGGAGATCGGTGGCTTGATC
>CAIVCU010000094.1 GCA_903904495.1 uncultured Chlorobiaceae bacterium | reverse complement strand
GAAAAGACTAATCGAAAAGTTAATAACTAAAAGAGTATGTTAGCGCTTCAGTACTCTTCCCTTCTTTGCAGGCAACTCACTTTTAACGAATGTATGCAAGGCTCTGTGGTCTTTCAAATCATCGTTTTTTGTATTTTTACTTGTTAAATTTCCAGTAAACAGAACATTCTGGAGCACAGAGAAGAGTTTAACCGGAAATGACATCTTTACCCCATGATGTTCGGGAGTGAGAGCTCACTTCCATTTCACCCTTTTTTTTCAAGGCTTCCCGCTTTTTTCTCAATGTCTAATTCAATACCTTAAGGCTCGATTGAATATAGAGGGGTGAGTACGCGGAAGAGCCTGCTTTTCCAATACATAACACTATCTGAAACTTTAGAGGGCAAATATCAGGACATGTTGAAAATTTTTGAAAAGGTCTTCGGTTCAAAGCACGATAAGGACATTAAAAAAATCCAGCCCATTATCGCCACGATCAATGAGCTTCAGGGCTCACTGTCATCGCTCAGTGACGACCAGCTCCGCCAGAGAGGGCAGGAACTGAAACAGAAGGTACGCAGCGTTTTGGAGCCGATAGAGCAGGAGAAAAAAACTCTCTTACATAAACTCGACAACCCTGACATCAATATTGAAGAGGCTGAAACAATAAATGTCCGGCTTGACAGCCTCGCCGAAGAGTATGAAAAGGCTACCTCTAAAACGCTTGATGAGCTTCTGCCGGAAACATTCGCCCTTGTAAAAGAGACCTGCCGACGCCTTAAAGGCCTGAAATACCAGGTTATGGGAAGAGAGATGATCTGGGATATGGTGCCTTACGATGTCCAGCTTATCGGCGGAGTCGTGCTGCATACCGGAAAAATTTCCGAAATGGCAACCGGTGAAGGCAAAACCCTCGTTTCAACATTGCCGGTCTTCCTCAATGCGCTCACAGGAAGAGGTGTCCATGTGGTAACGGTTAATGATTACCTGGCACAGAGAGACAAAGAGTGGATGAACCCTGTCTTTGATTTTCATAATTTCTCGGTTGGCGTTATTCTCAACACCATGATCCCCGAGGAACGCCGGGAACAGTACCAGTGCGATATAACTTACGGAACAAACAACGAGCTTGGTTTCGACTACCTCCGCGACAACATGGCCGGAACTCCCGAAGAGATGGTTCAGCGAAATTTCTATTTCGCCATTGTTGACGAGGTCGATAGCGTCCTGATTGATGAAGCCCGGACTCCTCTTATTATTTCAGGTCCCGTCCCGCACGCCGACAACAGTAAATTTCAGGAAATCAAACCATGGATTGAACAGCTGGTCCGTGCACAGCAGCAGCTCGTGGCATCATACCTGAGTGAAGCTGAAAAAATTCTCAAGACAAAGCCTGCAGATTTTGATGCCGGGCTTGCACTTCTTCGTGTAAAACGCGGTCAGCCGAAAAACACCCGTTACATTAAAATGCTCTCCCAGCAGGGTATTGCAAAACTGGTTCAGGGCACCGAAAACGAGTACCTCAAAGACAATTCGAGCCGGATGCAGGAGGTCGACGACGAACTCTATTATGCCGTTGACGAAAAGGGCGGTACTATTGACTTGACCGATAAAGGTCGTGAATTTCTCAGCAAGCTCAGTCATCAGGACAGCGATATTTTCCTGCTCCCCGATGTCGGTTCGGAAGTTGCAGCTATTGAGAGTGATGCAAAAGTTGCCACTGCAGAAAAAATCCAGAAAAAAGACGAGGTCTACCGCCTGTTTGCCGAGCGCTCGGAACGCCTGCACAATATCAGTCAGCTCTTGAAAGCTTACTCGCTCTTCCAGCGCGATGATGAATACGTCGTACAGAACGGCCAGGTCATGATTGTTGACGAATTTACCGGACGAATTCTTTCCGGTCGCCGTTACAGTGATGGTCTGCATCAGGCTATCGAAGCCAAGGAAAATGTCAGGATCGAGGGCGAAACGCAGACCATGGCTACCATCACCATCCAGAACTTTTTCCGCCTCTATAAAAAGCTTGCCGGTATGACCGGAACGGCCGAAACCGAAGCTTCTGAATTTTTTGAAATCTACAAGCTCGATGTCGTTGTCATTCCCACGAACAGTAAGATTGTTCGAAAGGATATGGACGATCTTGTCTATAAAACACGTCGCGAAAAGTATAATGCCGTCGTACTTAAGGTGGAGGAGCTGCAGAAAAAGGGGCAGCCGGTCCTTGTAGGTACAACGAGTGTCGAGGTCTCTGAAACCATTTCGAGAATGCTTCGTGGAAAAAAAATAGCCCACAATGTGCTTAATGCGAAGCAGAACGATCGTGAAGCGGAAATTGTCGCTGAAGCCGGACAGAAAAATGCGGTGACCATTGCAACAAACATGGCTGGTCGAGGAACCGATATCAAACTTGGGCCTGGTGTGCGCGAACTCGGCGGCCTCTTTATCCTCGGTTCGGAACGTCACGAGTCAAGACGTATTGACCGCCAGCTCCGTGGACGTGCCGGACGTCAGGGTGATCCGGGTGAATCGGTCTTTTTTGTCTCCCTTGAGGATGAGTTGATGCGCCTCTTCGGTTCTGACCGGGTTATTTCCGTGATGGATCGACTCGGACATGAAGAGGGCGATGTGATTGAGCACTCAATGATCACCAAATCAATTGAACGCGCACAGAAAAAAGTTGAGGATCAGAACTTTGCGATCCGTAAACGCCTTCTTGAATATGATGATGTTCTGAACCAGCAGCGTGAGGTCATTTATTCACGTCGGAAAAACGGCCTCCTGAAGGAGCGCCTGACCAGTGATATCCTCGACCTGTTAAGGGATTACAGTGATGTAGTCGTAAAAAAATACCACAAGGAACATGATGTCGAGGGCATTGAGGAGCAGCTGCTGCGGGAGCTTTCAATCGAGTTCAAACCTGACCGCGAAACCTTTGACCGCGAAGGCGTAGAAGTTATAGCAGGAAAGCTTTATGATACCGCCCTTGCTTTTTATCGCAGAAAAGAGGCCGCCGTACCGGCTGAGATTATGCAGCAGATAGAAAAATATGCTGTCCTGAGTGTCATTGACCTCCGCTGGAGGGAACATCTCCGTGAAATTGACTCTCTGCGTGAAGGCATCAACCTGCGTGCCTATGGCCAGAAAGATCCACTGCTTGAATATAAGCAGGAGGCTTTCCGTCTCTTTGTAGACCTGCTGCGCGACATTGAGCACGAAACCCTCTCTCTGGCCTTCAAGCTCTTCCCGGTCGATCCTGAGGAAGCTCGTGAAATGGAAGAAAAACAGCGAAAGGCTGCAATCCGGCAGGACAAACTTGTGGCCCAGCATCAGGCTGCCGAAAGTGTCTATACAGCATCGTTTGGTGTAGATATGGCACCGGATGAGAGTGATGAAGAGAGTGCACCTATCCCGCAGCTGCCGGTCGTTGCTGATAAAAAACCAGGCCGTAATGATGAATGCCCATGCGGAAGCGGAAAGAAATATAAAAACTGTCACGGCCAGCAGCCCTGATCCCTTGAAACGTTTAGCGGGTAACAATGAAACATACTGAAGTCGAAGTTACACTTGCCATTGCAGCCGATCACGGTTTGAATGCGGAAGAATATGGAAAGATATGTACTATTCTCGGAAGAACTCCCTCGTTCACCGAGATTGGAATTTTTTCTGTCATGTGGTCGGAGCACTGCAGCTATAAAAACTCCATTGCTGTGCTTAAAACGCTTCCCCGCGATGGCGAGGCCCTGCTCACCTCCGCCGGTGAAGAAAATGCAGGTCTGGTCGATATCGGCGACAACTTGGCGGTAGCCTTCAAGATAGAGTCACACAACCACCCTTCAGCCGTCGAACCCTATCAGGGCGCAGCTACCGGTGTAGGCGGTATTCACCGCGACATTTTCACGATGGGCGCCCGTCCGGTGGCATCGCTCAACTCTCTCCGGTTCGGCTCTCCCAAAGACCCCCATGTCCGCTATCTGGTGGATGGCGTCGTGCGCGGCATAGGAGATTACGGCAACTCGTTTGGCGTCCCGACTGTCGGTGGCGAAATTTATTTTGAAGATGGCTATACCGGCAATCCCCTGGTCAATGCCATGTCAGTCGGCATCGTTGAGCATGATAAAACCGTGAGTGCAACAGCGTATGGTGAGGGGAACCCCGTATTGATCGTCGGCTCCTCAACCGGAAGAGATGGCATCCATGGTGCAACATTCGCTTCTGAAGATCTCAGTGAAGCCTCGGAAGACAAACGCCCGAGCGTTCAGGTCGGCGACCCTTTTGCCGAAAAGCTTCTTCTCGAAGCCACCCTCGAAGCCATTGCAACCGGCTATGTTGTCGGTCTGCAGGATATGGGCGCCGCCGGCATCACCAGCTCCACCTCCGAAATGAGTGCAAGGGGCATTGAAAAACTGGGAACAGGCGGCATTGAGATTGACCTTGACCTTGTCCCGATTCGTGAAGTCGGCATGAGTGCTTACGAAATCATGCTTTCCGAATCGCAGGAACGGATGCTGATTGTTGCAGCAAAAGGATTTGAAGACAAAATAATTGAGGTTTACAGTAAATGGGATGTGCTTGCAGTCACGATCGGCCGTGTGACCAGCGACAAT
>CAIVCU010000093.1 GCA_903904495.1 uncultured Chlorobiaceae bacterium | reverse complement strand
TCTTACTGATCTTTGGAAAAAAGAGCTTAAATACCAGTGGCTTAACCAAAAATACTCGGGTGAAAGCAGCAAGAACATTCGCACCGCACTTGCCAAAAGCTTTTCAAGCAGATTGAACCTTCTGAACCGACAGAAACCGGATGATGCATTCCAGGCATATATAGATGCTCTGACGACATCGTTCGATCCCCATACAAGCTATTTTTCGCCCGACGAGTACGAAAACTTCCAGATTGACATGAGTCGTTCTCTTGAGGGGATCGGTGCCAAACTGCAGACCGAAAGTGAGTATACCGTTGTTAATGAGGTTATTCCGGGAGGGCCTGCATTTAACAGCAATCTCCTGAAAAAAGGTGATAAAATTGTCGGTGTAGGTCAGGGGAAAAAAACTGAGATTGTTGATCTCATTGGCTGGAGAATCAATGATGTTGTAAAACTTATCCGGGGGAAAAAAGGGACGGTTGTCCGCCTGAAAGTCCTTCCTGCAAGTCAGGCTGGTCGTGGCCCAGCAAAAATAGTTCAACTCTTGCGAGACAAAGTGGATCTTGAGGAACAAGCTGCAAAGAAAAGCATTATTCAAGAGGGCGGCAAGAAAATCGGTATTATTACCATACCATCATTTTACCTTGATTTTGAAGGTCAGCAAAAGAACACTACCACTTATACCAGTACAAGCAATGATGTCAACCGTATTCTGAATGAGCTGAAAGCTGCGCATGTCGATGGCATCGTCATAGATCTTCGCAACAATGGAGGAGGCTCGCTCGAAGAATCTGTCAAAGTTTCAGGCCTGTTTATCCCAAGCGGCCCGGTAGTGCAGATCAGCAATGCAAAGGATGGCAATACAGTGCTCAACGACGAGGATACTCGAGAACAGTACAGCGGACCTCTTGCCGTGCTTGTCAATCGTTACAGCGCCTCTGCTTCTGAAATTTTTGCTGCGGCAATTCAGGACTACGGCCGCGGAGTTATCATTGGCGAGAGAACGTTTGGAAAGGGGACTGTTCAAAGCATCATCAAAATTGCACGGCCGATTACTTTTTTTGAAAAGTCCCCTGAGCTTGGAGAGATAAAGCTTACTATCGCAAAGTTTTACCGTGTATCCGGAGGCAGTACCCAGCATAAAGGCGTTGTACCTGATATTACCATGCCATCAATGATCGACACAACGACAATTGGCGAGGATACCTATACCAGCAGTCTGCCATGGAGCACTATCACCCCGGCATTGTACCATCCAACGGGAGAGATCAACCCTGCAAAAATCAATCTGCTGCGTCAGAAAGAGGTTGAACGGTCAACAAAAAATGCCTTGTATCAGACCTATCTGCATGATCTGACTACTCTTGACCTGATACGCAAAAAAAAGACGGTATCGCTTCAGGATACAGCGTTTAAATCGGAAATAGAAACCATAAAACAGATTGAGAAGCAGTGGGTTCCGGATCAGAATGTCACCAAAGAGTTGAACAAGGACGTGCTGCTCAATGAAGCGGCCGGAGTTGTTGCTGACCTTACAACGCTCTAAACAGGTGAGTGTGTTTGTTCTCCTTGCGTTAAAGAGAGAGTTACGGCCAGAAGTTCCAGGAGGTTCGGCAGGAAAAAATCTATTGTTTTAAAACTTGTATCAATCGTATATTTGAACGGTATAAGAAGTTTATTTGCAAATTAACGAAAAGGGAATCCGCTATGTTTGGATTAGGTGGACAGGAATTACTCCTTATTCTGTTTGTTGTCCTCTTGTTTTTCGGTCCTCAAAAATTGCCGGAACTGATGCGAGGCCTTGGGAAAGGCATGAAGGAGTTTAAAAAAGCACAGGCAGACCTTGAAGACGAGTTTCATAAAGCCGTTGAGGCTCCTGAGCCTTCCAAGAAACCTGCTGAAGCAACAGCTGCTAAAAAAGAAGAAGAGGCTTAAGCTGTTAAAAATTCTTAATACGTATGACATATAACTGGATCAATAAAAGTGAGGAGAGATATTCATGAAGGCTACATTGGCTAAACTTATTGCGTTTTTTCTTTTTTTCAGCACACTTTCAGGTTGTGGATACAACAGCATTCAGCAGAATGAAGAGGCTGTAAATCGCTCTTGGGGTGATCTCGATTCTCAGTTGCAGCGCAGGTCGGATCTCATCCCGAATCTTGTGGCTACAGTCAAGGGGGCAGCAAACTTTGAAAAAGAGACATTGACAGCAGTTATTGATGCAAGATCAAAAGCTTCCGGTATTCAACTTACACCTGCAATGCTCAGTGATCCTGCTGCCATGGCAAAATTCCGTGAAGCTCAGGGAAATATCTCCTCAACGCTTTCACGTCTGCTTGTATCGGTTGAGCGTTATCCGGAACTCAAGGCAAACCAGAACTTCAGAGACCTGCAAAATCAGCTTGAAGGAACTGAAAACCGCATAAGCGTTGCTCGTCAGCGATATAATGGAGCTGTTGAGACATTTAATTTTTCAATCAGGCAGTTTCCTAACTCTCTGACAAACTCACTAATGTTGAAGCTGAAACCCAAAGAGTACTTTAGGGCTGATGCTGCAGCTAAAGTCGTACCGGGGGTAAAATTCTGATTAGGAACAGTACCATGACGCCATTGGCGAAGCGAGGATCGTGGATTGTTTCCACGATCCTCCTTGTTGTATTACTCCAGTTTACGGCGTTCAGCACTCTCTTTGCCGCCCTTGCGGTTCCAGCCCTTACAGGACGGGTAAACGATTATGCCGGAATGATTTCCGCTCCTGTCAAAGCTGACCTTGAGGCAAAGCTCAAGCAGTTTGAAACCGCCGAATCAACACAGATTGTTATTCTTACCGTTCCATCGCTTAAAGGCGATCCGATAGAGGATTTTTCCATTCGGGTAGCAGAGGCTTGGAAGATAGGCCAGAAAGGCAAAGATAACGGCGTGTTGCTTATTGTTTCAAAAGATGACCATAAGGTGCGCATTGAGGTCGGTTACGGTCTTGAAGGCAAGTTGACTGATCTTGTTTCAGGACGTATTACACGAGATGAGATTGTACCGGCGTTTAAAGCCGGCCAATTTGACGTTGGGTTCACCAAAGGAGTTGCTGCAATTATTGCTGCAGTTCATGGAGAATACAAGGGAAAACCCAAGGCTGAACGGAATGGAGATTCGCCGTCAATGCCTTTGCTTTTTATCATCTTCTTCGTCATCTATGTGATATTTCAGATTGTTCGACGATTTTTTGGCGGCGGCTTCGGAGGAGGTCTCTTTGGAGGCGGTGGAGGTTTCGGTGGCGGAAGCAGCAACGACGACAGTTTCAGTGGCGGCGGCGGAAGTTTTGGCGGCGGCGGTTCTTCAGACGACTGGTAGAACATCTTCTTGTCATCTCACATCACCGCACTAAAATTTATCTTTGAGTATCGCATAACTGCCATTTGTCCTATCACTGACTAGAGCACCTGTTATCCTGAACCGTAGGTGAAGGATCTAATAAGCTTAGAATACAGGCAAATGTTAAGACTCGCAGCTTTACATAATATACATTATACGACAAACCTATAAAACAAAACCATTCACACCCATTATCGTCCGATTTTGGTTGTATAAACATGTGGTGTATAATTTGTGTATCGTATAATGTATATTATGTAAAGCTTAAAGGTAACGACAAAACCATCCACGACCACTCCTGGGAATAAACGGTATCGACTCTTCCCTTGATTCTTTCAGTGAGGTGAGAGAAAGAACAATGTAATCCACAGGAAAATCAGGATTTTCAAGCGACGTTCTACGAACCTGAGCCCAAAACTCTACCTGTCCCGCAATAGTTAGATACTCAGCAACTGAGTCGAGCTTTGCTTGCTCAAAGATTTCCATAAACTTATAACAATATTACGTATATAATATTTACGGGAACATATTTTTTACCCATCTCATGGCACGCTGATATGCTGTACAATAGTGATAATACAACCAATAGTAACGGTAGTTTTGAGCAACGCTACAAAACACTCCTCACTGCATTTGATACCATTGAGCCTTCATTTGTTATGGCTCGTGTCGGCACGATCCTTGAGGCCAACAAGGCTTTCGCTGCAAGGTTCAGCATGCAGGTGGAAGAGTGCATCGGAAAAAACGCTTACGACTTTATTTCTCCCCTGCAGGCTGCAGATCGCCGAAAAAAGGCTGATGAAGCTTTATGTACTGGCAAAGCCGTCATATTTGATGATGTACAAGACGGAAGGTGTAAGCGAATTATGTTTTCGCCCATAGCTGACAGCGACGGCATGTTGTCACAAATTCATATGACAAGGCATGACATCACTGATCAGAAGAAATCTGAAAACGAAGCTCGAAAGTTGCAAGTTGTCAGTAGTGTCCTTATCGAGCAGATTCCTGGCGCGTTCTTTATGCTTGATCCCGAAGGACGATATGTCGAGTGGAATGCGTATCAGCGAGATGTTGTTGTCGGTAAACCAGAGAGCGAAATGCCCGGTACCTTTGGTTTAGAGACCGTTCACCCCGATGACAGGGCTTTTGTCTCCGAACGATTCAGGTGTGTCATGGAAACCGGCAATGAAGATTCCGCCGAAGTGAGAATTCTTATCCACGGTGGGCCTGAATTTTGCTGGCATAAACTCACAGCCAAAAGAATTATCATCAACGACCGTTCGTTCCTTCTTGGTATTGGCACCGATTTCACTGCGCATAAACTGGCTGAAGAGGCAAAGCTGAAGATGAGCGAAGATCGCTTCAAAACCCTTTTCGAGAAGCATTTATTGGTGACGCTGGTTATTGACGCCATCACTGCCAACATCATCGATGCTAATCAGGCTGCTGCTGATTTTTATGGTTGGAGCATTGAAGAACTCTGCACCATGAACATGATGGATATCAGTACAACTCCTCCTGAACAGGCAATTATAGAAATCCAAAAGCACAGGTTGTCGACAAAACATCCCTTTGACTTCCAGCATCGCATAGCAGACGGCTCTCTTCGTGATATCGAGGCCTTCATCACAAAGATCAATATTGAAGGCAAGGAGCTCTTCTATGCCATTATTAATGATGTCACTCTTCAGAAACAGATGCATGTTGAGTTGGTCGCAGCCAAAGAAAAAGCCGAAGAGACCGACCGGTTAAAATCAGCGTTTCTTGCCACAATCACCCATGAGCTGCGAACCCCGATGAACGGCATTCTCGGCTTTTCCGAACTGCTGACGAACCCTGAACTGTCGCAGCACGAATCGGCGGAGTATATTAACCTCATTCATCAAAGCGGCATCCGCCTTTTGACACTCATCAATGAGATCATCGATATTGCACGTATTGAAGCAGGAAAGACCACGGTACAACAGGTTGACACCGACGTCAACAAGGTACTGCAGGATCTTAACGCCTTTTTCAAACTTGCAATCCACAAAAAAGGGTTGAGGTTATCGTGCACACCAGGGCTCTCTGACAGCGAAAGCATCATCAAAACCGACAGCGCAAAACTCACCCAGATACTGACAAACCTTGTCAACAATGCCCTGAAATTCACCTTTACAGGAGGCATTGATATAGGGTATACCATGCAGAACGGCATGCTTGAGTTTTATGTCAAAGATTCCGGCATCGGTATACCAGTTGCCATGCAGCAAAGGATTTTCGGACGGTTTATTCAGGTTGATAACTCTTTAACCAGGCAAATTGAAGGCTCCGGACTCGGCTTAAGCATTGCCAAAGGGTATGTTGCCATGCTTGGCGGAACTATCAGGGTCGATTCAGTCGAGGGCAAGGGCACAACCTTCACGTTCACCCTGCCCTACAACTTTTCTGGCTGTAACGAACCAACCATGCGGGCACCAAACCTCATAATACTTATTGCTGAAGATGACGACATAACCAGGATTCTCTTCAAAAAGATACTGAAAGACGAAGCCATAACCATCCTTTATGCCCGTAACGGTCAGGAAGCGGTCGACCTTGCAAACCTCCACCCTGAAATCAAATTGGTGCTTATGGACATAAAAATGCCACTCTTAAACGGTTATGAAGCAACACGTCAAATCAAAAAGATCCGCCCCGGCCTTCCCGTTATCGCCCAGACAGCCTTTACAGCACCCGAAGACCGTGATAAAGCAATAAAGGCTGGATGCGACGCCTTCATTACCAAACCAATAAGCAAAAGCAAACTGCTTGAACTGATGCAGGCAATGATCAATTGGTAAATGGTTTTTGCTTACATCCCCAGAAACGCCTTCTTGACGTCCTGGTTATTCAGAAGCTCTTCACCGGTTCCGGTAAGGACAATACTTCCAATTTCAATCACGTATCCTCTATTGCTGATTTTCAATGACTGATAAACATTCTGTTCAACAAGAAGTACGGTAACGCCGCTTTTGTTGATGGTTTGAATTGCACTGAAAACCACTTCGGTGAACAACGGCGACAATCCAAGACTTGGTTCATCAAGAAGAAGAAGTTTCGGATTGCCCATCAATCCTCTCCCGATGGCAAGCATTTGCTGTTCTCCGCCTGACATTGTCCCGCCAAGCTGACTGCGACGATCTGCAAGTTTCGGGAACAAGGTAAAGACCTTCTCCATGTTCTCTTTGCGATCTTTTGGATGGAGATA
>CAIVCU010000092.1 GCA_903904495.1 uncultured Chlorobiaceae bacterium | reverse complement strand
TGCAATTTGAATTGCTGAGCGCTCATATGTTCGATCAAGAAGTCGTCGTAAATCGCGGTGCTAAGAACTCTGCACATGCATTCTTGCCTGCTCCTTATGGTTTATATGCTGACCTTAAAGCGCTCTGCACTGCGTTCAATGCCAAAAGCTACCTGGCACTGAACACCATTGTCTATGATGGTGAACTGAAGAAGATGACTCGAACCGTTGCTGCAGCGAGGAAAGAAGGATTCGATGCCGTGATCTGTTCGGATATGGCGGTCGTTGAAGCCTGCAGGAAAGAAGATATGCCATTTCATATTTCCACACAGGCTTCCGTCAGCAACTACAGTGCGGTAAAGTTTTATGCCGGACTGGGAGCTAAAATGATCGTTCTGGCCAGGGAGCTTACTCTTGAACAGGTGCGACACATTACAGGAAAAATAAAAGCTGACGGGCTTGACGTACGTATTGAATGCTTTGTTCATGGGGCGATGTGCGTCGCTGTTTCGGGGCGATGTTTTATGTCGCAGGAGGTTTTCGGCCGTTCGGCAAACCGCGGGCAGTGCGTTCAGCCCTGTCGGCGGCAGTATATCATTACCGATCCTGAGGAAAACGAGGAGCTTGAAATTGGTACCGACTATGTCATGAGTCCCAAGGATCTTTGTGCTATCGAATTTCTGGACGTCCTTATCGATGCAGGAATCAGTGGCTTCAAAATTGAAGGGAGAAGCCGCAGTCCTGAATATGTCAATACCGTCACAGCAGCCTATCGCAAAGCAATTGACTTCTGTAAAGAGCATCGTAACGATCCGGAATTCAGGACCGGGTACAATACCCTGACCAGTTCTCTAAAAAAAGAGCTTGCCCTGGTGTATAACCGCGGATTTTCTGAAGGGTTTTATTTCGGAAAACCCATTGAGGCCTGGACAAGGGAGTACGGCTCAATGGCAGAGGAAAAGAAAATATTTATCGGAGATGTAAAGAAATATTACCCGAAAGCCGGAGTGGCAGAAATCATCATGTGTGCCCGTGGCCTCAACATTGGCGACAAGCTTTCAATTCTCGGGTCAAAAACTGGAACAGTAACGTTGATAGCTGATTCATTTTATACCAACGATCTGGCGGCCTCAGCTGCAGGAAAAGGCGATAGCGTGACCATCAAGTGTTCGAAGGTCAGAAAACATGACAAGGTTTATGTTCTTGAAAAAAGGATTTAAAAAAATAAATGGCAAAACAAACTATTGGAGTTTTGTTCTAACAAAAAGGGATTGCTTACATTTACTGAAAGAGCATTAATCCCTGCTGATCAACTTTTTCTTTAGAATCAAGAGGAAAAGGAGTACGGCCCGATGATATATAAAGTTATTTCAAAAGCTGAGTTCAAACGGTTTACTGACGCCCTGATCCGGGATAATACCTCTTTCGGACCACGGCAGGTTGATACTGACAGCCGAGGAAACGCTGTATACCAGTTTCTGCCGGTAAAGTCATCTGACGATGTTGCTTTTGACTATACCGCGACTGCATCATCGGCGAAACACTTCTTTCTGCCATTCCGGGAGGAGTTGTCGCGCTTTGTCTTTCATGATCAGGACTGGGATCAGCTCATAACCTACGAAGCTAACCCGATTGTTCTGATCGGCCTCAGAGCTTGTGATATCAGCGCTCTCAATATTCTTGACGATGTTCTGCTCAATGGTCACTTTCCTTCTCCCTATTATCTCGCAAGACGTAAAAACACCTTTGTCATCGGCCTGGACCACCTGCCGCTTCCTGACTGTTTCTGCAAGTCAATGAACCATCATACTATTTCGACCGGCTTCAACGTCTTCTGTTCTGATATAGGAGAGGATTACTACCTCGCTATCAACTCTTCGAAAGCTTTCAATTTCCTGAAGGAGTTTGATACTCGCGATCCTCTTGACGACGACAACTGCCGACTCGTTGAAAGAAGGAAACGCATCTCAAACGGGTTTCTCTCAGAAGTTGACGTTACCGCACTTCCGAGCATTCTTGATATTGAGTTTGATTCACCCGTCTGGGAAAAATGGGGAAACAAATGCCTTAACTGCGGAACCTGCGCTATGGTTTGCCCGACATGCTACTGTTATTCTGTCGAGGAGTCGTTTGATACCAATCTTAAAGCTGCAACCCGACATAAAAAACTATACTCATGCAACCTTGTTGACTTTGCTGAAGTTGCAGGAGGTCACAATTTCCGTCCGAAAAACGGCGACCGCCTCAAGTACCGCTATTACCATCAGCACCGTGGATTTGCCGAAAATGCCAACCAGCAGATCTGTGTGGGATGCAACCGGTGCGGAAGAGCATGTCTTGCCGGAATCAATCCGAAAGATGTCATCAACGACCTGAGAATGGAGAAGGAGTTATGCCTGACAAACGTTTCGTCATCCCCCGACAGGATATAAACCGGGAAGATTTCACCTCGTCAATTCCTGATTTCAATCGCCGCTCTGAGATCATGAAAAACGACATGGGCTATAAATGCATCATCACTAATATTGTCCAGCTCACTGAACAGGAAAAGCTTTTCAAGCTCCGTATTATCGATTCTCAGGAACGGGGGATTTTCAGGTTCAGGCCCGGCCAGTTTCTTATGCTTGAACTTCCAGGATACGGAGATGTACCGATATCGATTTCAAGTTCGAACAGCAATCATGAGTTTCTTGAGCTCTGCATCCGCAAAGCCGGCC
>CAIVCU010000091.1 GCA_903904495.1 uncultured Chlorobiaceae bacterium | reverse complement strand
TATTTTGATGGCGGTGAAGAGATCCGTGATCTCACCATCGTTGGTGGCGGTCCTACCGGAATATTTGCGGCATTCCAGTGTGGTATGAACAATATCAGCTGCCGGATTATTGAAAGTATGCCTCAACTTGGCGGACAGCTTGCAGCACTCTATCCCGAAAAACATATTTATGATGTAGCAGGCTTTCAGGAAGTTCCAGCTGCCGGTCTGGTAGAGAGCCTGTGGAAGCAGACGGAAAGGTACAATCCTGAACTCATTCTTGGTGAGACGGTTACCCTGTACCGGAAACTTGCCGATGGAACCTTTGAGGTTACCGTTTCATCCGGCAGGGTATTTCTTTCGAGAGCATTGCTGATAGCGGCCGGTTTGGGTGCCTTTTCGCCCCGCAAGTTGCCTCAGCTCGGCAATATTGACCATCTTGAGGGCAGTTCTGTGTTTTATGCAGTAAAGAATGTCGTTGATTTTGCCGATAAAAGGGTGGTAATTGTCGGTGGAGGGGATTCTGCTCTCGATTGGACTATAGGGCTGTTGAATACGGCATCCAAAGTGACTCTTGTGCATCGCATGCATGAATTTCAGGGTCACGGCAAGACTGCACGGGAAGTGCTTGAGGCTCAGGAACAGGGTCGTATCGATGTGTTTTTGCATACCGAGGTGACGGCAGTTGATACTGAAGAGGGGGTGCTTACAGCGGTTCACCTCAGGAAGAAGAGTGGCAAAATAAATCGAGTGGAAGCTGACCGACTGCTTCTTCTTATCGGGTTCAAGTCAAATATCGGTCCACTTGCCGAGTGGGACCTTGAACTGACCGAGAATGCTCTTGTGGTTGACAGTCATATGAAGACATCAGTTGAAGGGCTCTATGCCGCCGGTGATATAGCTTATTATCCGGGAAAACTTAAAATTATCCAGACAGGGTTTAGTGATGCTGCAATGGCTGTGCGCCATAGTTTAACCTATATCAAACCCGGTGAAAGGATCAGGCATACGTTCAGCAGCCTGAAAAAGGCAAAGGAAAAAAAGAATGCATCCGAAAACAGCTGAAACAACGTTGCCATTACCCTCATCGCTTCAGGCATGGATGCTTGCAATCCGCCCGAAAACATTGCCTGCGGGAGCCGTACCGGTTTTTCTGGGATCTGCTCTCGCTGCTGCAACCGGTAGATTTCGCCTGCTTCCGGCACTTGTAGCTCTTATCTGTGCTCTTGGCATTCAGGTTGCGACCAATTTCATTAACGAAATTTATGATTTTCGCAAGGGAGCTGATACTGCTGAACGGCTTGGCCCGACACGAACGGTGGCGGCCGGGATTATCAGTGAGAAAATTATGATACAGGTATCGGCAGCCCTGCTTGGTACTGTGTTTCTGCTTGGACTTTATCTTGTTTACAGTGCCGGGTGGCCGATTTTCATTATCGGAATGCTTTCTCTTCTGTTTGCCTGGGCGTATACCGGAGGTCCTTATCCGATAGCCTACTCAGGCCTTGGCGATGTGTTTGTTTTTATTTTTTTCGGACTTGTAGCCGTGGGAGGCACCTACTATGTGCAGGCACTCAACCTTTCACTTCCAGTGCTTATTGCTGCTGTGGCTCCGGGCTCTTTTTCTGTCAATATTCTTCTCGTCAACAATATACGCGACATAACCACTGATCGTAAGGTCGGAAAAATGACCTTGCCGGCACGAATTGGCGGGGAGTGGGCACGCAGACTTTATATTGCGTTGACTGTACTTGCTTATCTTGTTCCCGCTATTCTTGTACTATATGGTTATTCCCCCTGGGGTCTGCTCTCTTTTCTGTCACTCCCGCTGGCGTACCGGATGATCAAGGTACTTTATGCCAGCGAGGGCAGGGAACTGAACAATGTTCTTGCTGGTACGGGAAAGCTGATGACGCTTCACGGGATTCTCCTGTCTGTGGGCCTTCTCATTTAATAATCTTGTTCTGAAATGTATTCCGATACTGTTACCATTGCGCTCGTTCAAACATCGTGTGAGCGTAATCCAGCCGAAAATATTGCTAAAGCATGTGAAAAAATACGGGAAGCAGCCAATAGAGGAGCGCGGATTATCTGTTTGCAGGAGCTTTTCACGACGCGCTATTTTTGCCAGACAGAGGATTATGAAGCTTTTGACTATGCCGAAACTGTCCCCGGTCCATCAATTCAAGTGATGCAGGAGCTTGCGCGTGAGCTTGAGGTGGTGCTTGTTGCATCGGTTTTTGAAGTAAGAGCAAGGGGACTCTATCACAATACTGCTGCTGTCATTGACGCGGATGGCGCCTATCTTGGGAAGTATCGTAAAATGCATATTCCTGACGATCCGGGATTTTATGAAAAGTTTTATTTTACGCCCGGCGACCTCGGCTATAAAGTATTTAAAACCCGTTATGCTACGATTGGCGTCCTGATTTGCTGGGATCAGTGGTACCCTGAAGCTGCAAGACTGACAGCCCTGAAAGGAGCTGAAATTCTTTTTTATCCAACAGCAATCGGGTGGGCAGCCACAGAGCACTCTTCAGAAGTGCGCCGAACCCAGCAGGAGGCATGGAAAACCATACAGATGAGCCATGCTGTTGCTAATGGAGTGTTTGTTGCCGCGGCAAACAGGGTTGGAACAGAAGATGATCTGGAATTCTGGGGTAACAGTTTTGTCTGTGATCCGTTTGGTCAAATCATGGCCGAAGCTTCGCATACGGATGAAACTGTTCTTCTTGCAGAATGTGACAGAAGTCGTATCGGGTTTTATCGGTCACACTGGCCTTTTTTGCGTGATCGACGGATCGAAACCTATGGGGATTTGCAGAAAAGGTTTCTTGACGAGTAAATAGAGTTATGAGCGGCCTGGGATTATTGGCCGTTCTTGTTTTATAAATTATCCAAGGTTGTTATGAACATTTTTGGAGCTATTGTTTTTTTTACGCTGGTCACTACTTTTCTTGTTAAACTGGTTTCGGAACTGCTGAATCTCAAGGCGGCTGAAGCTTCACTTCCCGATGAGTTTATAGGAGTGTATGATGAGGATGCTTACAGTAAATCACGGGACTATCTGCGTGTTTCAACCGTTTTTTCCCTGTTTGG
>CAIVCU010000090.1 GCA_903904495.1 uncultured Chlorobiaceae bacterium | reverse complement strand
TAACCAAGGTACAGAGAGAGTACCGGAACTTACTTATTCTGGTATCTCTGGCGCTTCTTGTGCCTGTTCTTACGGCGCATTTTTTTACGCTTATGTACCGCCATTTTATGACGTTTTCTCTTTTTTCCGCAGGGCATATAGTAAGTGTCTTTCCTCTTGTTTTAAAGGCAGATAATATAGAAACTTTTTTTAAAACTGCAAACCTTTATCCATCACTAAACACAAATTCAACTTATTTAACGAGCTTCAGGTTTTTCACCCCCGGATAGATAGGCATGATGCTCCAATAGGAGTGGATCAGGCATTCATATATTTGAAAAATTCCTTGTTATCCTTGGTATCCGCCATTTTCTCACGCATGAACTCCATGCATTCGATCGGATTCTTATCGGCAAGGTACTTTCTGAGAAGCCAGGTTCTGGAAAGCTCTTCCTGAGAGAACAGAAGTTCCTCCTTACGGGTACCTGAACGGAGAATATCGATAGAGGGAAATATCCTGCGCTCAGAAAGCCGGCGATCGAGCAGAAGCTCCATATTACCGGTTCCTTTAAACTCTTCAAAAATAACATCATCCATACGCGAGCCAGTATCAACAAGCGCCGTAGCAATAATGGTCAGACTTCCACCCTCTTCAATATTACGGGCAGCGCCAAAAAAACGTTTTGGCTTGGTCAGTGCATTGGCATCAATACCGCCGGACAAAATTTTTCCGGAATGAGGAATGATCGTATTATGAGCCCTTGCCAGCCTGGTAATGGAATCGAGCAGTACCACCACATCTCTGCCAACCTCCACAAGGCGCTTTGCCTTTTCAAGAACCATGTCTGCCACGAGAACATGACGTTCAGGATCTTCATCAAAAGTAGAGCTCACCACTTCTGCCGGTACACTTCGAGCCATATCGGTCACCTCTTCAGGACGCTCATCGATGAGAAGAACAATAAGGTAAACCTCTGGGTGGTTTTTAATGATCGCATTGGCAATCATCTGCAGAAGCATCGTTTTACCTGTTTTCGGCTGCGCCACAATTAACCCTCTCGTCCTTTACCGATAGGGGTAAAAATGTCCATAATACGTCCGCATGCTTCAGACTGCTTTGTTTCAAGCTTAAGTCGTTCACGGGGAAAGAGAGGAGTCAGGTTTTCAAAATAAGGCCTCTCTCTGGTAATTTCCGGATCGTTCCCGTCGATAGTGTTGATCTTCAGCAAAGCAAAAAAACGCTCGCCCTCCTTGGGTGCCCTCACCTGACCTGATACCGTATCTCCGGTTCGCATGTTGAAGCGCTTGATCTGAGAGGGTGATACATAAATATCGTCTGGAGAAGAGAGGTAGTTATAATTGGCTGATCGTAAAAAACCGTAACCTTCAGGAATTACCTGCAGAACTCCTGTATTAACCATGACATTGCCACTTTCAGAATCTGTATTCTTCTGTGACTGGGCCTCAATAATCTTGAAAATCAGCTCTTCCTTCCGTAAACCGGCAGCCATGACACCAATCTCTTTGGCTAAAGCATGCAGCTCAAAAACCTTCTTTTTCTGGAGCATATTGATGTCCAGACCTTTAAAACCGGAATTGTTCGACATTGTAATTGTATTCAACGCTTGTTGTTTGTAAAAAAATGGATGAGATCCGTAGAGTCCACCCCGGTACGGTAGTTCCAACGAAATGACCGATAGCAGAAATCGTGTATGGGGATTGCCTTTAACGCTTTGCCATGTAACATGAAAGCAGGAAAAAGAAGATGACTGGGGAAATCTATAATTGATATAAAGGGATAATCACTACAAGAATTTATGGCATGTGGTATGCCCTTACATGCATGAAGAAATTTGGTGGCTTGTATTAAATATAAAATTTTTTCAATAAAAAATGCTTTTCAAACCAATGCTTTATCATATACAGGAAGTAATAATATCTCCGGCAAGATAAAACGACCCTGTCACCAGAATCAGATCATCTTCGCGGGCTTTTTCCCGAAGGAAGACAAGCCCCTCATGTCCGGTGCTGAAAACTCTCACTTCACCTCCCTCTTGTTCACATAAAGTGCCCAGTTCTTCAGCCGGGACACTTCGTTCGGAAGGAAGAGTAACCGGAACGAAAAAACAGTTCAAGCGAAGCAGTTCACGAATAATTGCCCGGGCATCCTTATCCGAAGCAAGCCCGAGAATGACATATATCTGCCGATATTCAGCCCTGAATGAGAGAAGTGCTGCAACTGTTTGTCGCATTCCATCCGCATTGTGCGATACATCCAGCAGTACTGCAGGTTGCGTACCGATTTTTTCAAGCCGGGCCCTGTACCCCGTCTGCAATAACCTCTCAAGCCCTGTATAAATATCTTTTACCGCAATACCTGCATCTTCGGCAACCATAACTGCAAGAGAGACATTGGAGGCATGAAATGACCCGGTAAGCGGTGCTTTAAGCCCAAGGTAATCTCTTAAAGGAGTCTTGACATCAAGCTCCAGCATTCCAGGCTCAGCTGCAGAGACCCTGTGCATCACATCTCTTCCGACAACGGAGAGCGGAACATCACACAATTGAGCCTGCTTCTCTATTGGCAGCAAGGCTTCCGGCTCACTTACCGCAGTAAATACCCTGCATCCTGTTTTAATAATTGCAGCTTTTTCAGCAGCAATCAAAGAGAGAGAGTTTCCTAACCACTCTGTATGATCCATACCGATACTTGAAATCACTGCATACGCGCTCTCCACAACGTTCGTTGCATCCAGACGCCCGCCCATGCCTGTTTCTATTACTGAAACATCGACCTCTTCATCGGCAAACCAGGTAAACGCCAGAGCCGTAGTGGCTTCAAAAAATGTGGAGTGATTTTCCAGGACCACGTCCTTAAACAGCGAACAATAGTGAGCAACCTTCTCTTGCGGTATCTGCCTGCCGTTAATTCGGATTCTTTCAGTAAAATCAACCAGATGAGGAGATGTATAGAGTGCCGTCTTTTTCCCGGCTGCCTGAAATATCGAAGCTATCGCAGCTGCAACGGTGCCTTTTCCATTCGTACCTGCGATATGAACCACTATGCCTAATCGCTTATGCGGTGAACCAAGAGAGTCCAGCAGAGTGTAGACACGATCAAGGCCGGGTTTTATTCCAAATCGATGGAGAGGAAAAAGGAAATCGAGAGCTTCCTGGTAGGTCACTGTTTTGCGGCTAACTGTTATGAATGGAAACAAGAGCTGATTTGACCACATCTTCGACAGTTAGATCAGGGTTTTGTTCAAGAATACCGACAACTGCCTTTTGCACTGTAAGTCTGGAAAACCCTAAAGTCACAAGGGCATTGACAGCATCATCACGCAATCGGGTTGTCTGATGGGCAGGTGATACTGCTAAACCGCCAACAGCAGGAAGCTTGAGGATTTTATCCCGTAATTCAAGAATTATCCTTGCTGCGGTTTTCTTTCCGACTCCTGCGATCCCGTATAACCGCTCAGGGGCATTGGCAAGAATGGCTGCATGAACTTCCTGGACAGGTAATCCGGAAAGGACTGCCAAGGCAAGCTTGGGGCCTACACCTGACGTAAGCAGAAGCAGACGGAACAATTGACGTTCTTCTTCCTTTGAAAAGCCATACAGCTGGAAAGAATCCTCTCGGACAGAAAGATGGGAAAACAATAGTACTTCGCTGCCCGGTTCGGGCAGCTGACGATGCGTGCTTGCGGAAATCAGGAAGCTGTAGGCAATACCTGAAACCTCCACAACGGCTTCTTCTGGTAAAAGCAAAGCCAGCTTGCCGCGAAAATATGCAAACATGAAAACGATTTAATGAAAACCCAGCCTTAAAACTTTAAAAAAATATCCTCACCTACTTTTCAGGCCTATGGCCAAAACGTAACAGATTCAATATTTTCGCTGTATCAATACGTCTCCCTCTTCTTACTGCGCCTGCACGTAACTATTCAAAAGACGTGTCAACTGAGATTTCTTACGGGATGCTTTATTGGCGTGAATGTACTTCTTTACCCCGAGTCTATCAAGCTTCTGGACAGCTGAGCGGTAGGCTACTTCGACTACAGCCTTGTCTGCACTGGTATCAATCAGTTTCTGCATGGTTTTCACAAGAACTTTCAGCTCTTTTTTCCTTGATCTGTTCCTGGCATTTCTTCTTTCTGACTGCCGCAGTCTTTTTTCAGCCGATTTGTGTAAAGGCATATAGAGTTACTGTTAGGATAAAATAATTTTGAATAACAAACGGTTTGTAATATAAAATAATCAACCAACAAATCAAAAGGGAACTAGGGAAAATCAACGAAGGCTACCAATCCCGTAAGGGTAACATCCCGTCTTTTTCTTATATTGCGCCGAATTTCCATCATAAAACTGACTTGCATTATGAGCCTGATGATCAGTGTTTCCGGAATAAGAGGAATTGTTGGCGACAGCCTGACCCCGAAAAATCTCTCAACATTCGCCATGGCCTTTGCCTCATGGATTCTTCGCAAACAAAAGGATCTTAACCACCATCACCCTGAAAAAAGGCCACGCATTGTTATCGGCAGGGATACCAGACCAACAGGCAGGGCAATCGGAGATCTCATAAGTAATACCCTTGTACTTTGCGGGTGCGATGTCATCGATATCGGTATTGCCACCACTCCGACCGTTGAAATTGCCGTTGCGGCAGAGCAGGCCAACGGCGGTCTCATCATTACAGCATCTCACAACCCGGTAGCATGGAACGCGCTGAAAATGCTGAATCACCATGGTGAGTTTTTAACCAATGCCCAGGTTGATGAATTGCTTGAAATTGCTGAAAAAGAGCTTTTTATCTATGCGCACTGGGACACTATCGGCACAATTTCCCAAAATGACCGATATGATGAGCTGCATATCGAACAAGTCCTTCACCTGCCCTGTATCGATACGGCGGCCATAGCAGCACAGAAGTTCCGGGTACTTGTCGACTGTGTAGAAGGGGCCGGCTTTTCAATTGTTCCTCAACTTTGTAAAAAACTCGGTATAGAAAACATTGTTCCGCTCGCATGCGGAGGCACCGGCTTGTTTCCACGAAACCCCGAACCAATAGAGGAAAACCTCTCGGGCACCATATCGGCTCTTAAAGAAAGCAGATGCGATTTCGCCCTTATCGTTGATCCCGATGTCGACCGGCTTGCAGTCATTTGTGAAGACGGTTCGCTTTTCGGAGAAGAGTACACCCTTGTCGCCTGCGCTGATTTTTACCTGAAGCAGAATAATGGGCCCGTTGCAAACAACCTTTCAAGCAGCCGGGCACTGCGCGATATTGCAGATAAGTATGGCGTGAAATGCTACAGTGCAAAAGTCGGCGAAGCAAATGTTATCGAAGTCATGAAACAAATGGATGTGGTCATAGGCGGCGAAGGCAATGGAGGTGTTATTCTTCCTGAACTGCACTACGGTCGTGATGCTTTAGCCGGAATAGCTCTTTTCGTTCAGGCGTTCACCCTCTGGCGTACCGATAATAATGGCGGATCACTCTCTCAATTCCGTCAGCACTTCCCCGATTACTTTATGTCAAAACAGAAAATCACGCTTGGCGCTATTGACCGCAGCTCTCTTGAAAATATATTTACCGATATAGCCCGCCACTACCACAATGCGACAGCAAACACGCTTGACGGACTTAAACTTGATTTTGCTGACAGCTGGGTTCATTTACGACCATCAAATACCGAACCCATTGTAAGAATCTATGCGGAGGCACCTTCAAGGGCCCGGGCTGAAGAACTTGCCAGCGAACTGAAGCATGACATAGAAAAAAGAACGCTCGAGCTTTGAGCGGCCGGCAAAGGTATTTATTTTCACGCAAAATCTCATGAGTAACGACTCAGCAAAAAAAAGTTTCAAACCCCAGCAGGATGAAACGCTGCAAAAAAAGAAAAAAGGTTCGGTTGACCGGTACATTGTCACCCGCCTTTTAACTTATTTAAAACCTTATAAAACGCTTATTGGAGCCGCAATCGCGTTAACAATCGCAGGCTCATTTCTCGGCCCCTTAAGACCTTATCTGACTAAAATCGCTATCGATGATTATATCGCCAAAGGCGATCTGAAAGGCCTGACGACAATCAGTATATTTCTTGCCGGAGCCATTGTGCTCGACGGGATAAAGCAATACATCACAACCTGGTGGACACAGATTATCGGTCAGAAAGCCGTGTTCGACATCAGGATGGATATTTTCACCCATCTGCAGAAACTGCCGGCAAGGTTTTACGACAGAAATCCGATCGGACGGCTGATAACAAGATCAACCAACGATGTTGAATCGCTGAACGAAATGCTTTCCAGCGGCATAATCACTATTCTTGGTGACCTCCTTCAGCTCTTTTTCATTGTTGTCCTTATGGTTTGGATAGACTGGCAGCTGACCCTTATTGTCCTGAGCATTCTTCCCCTGATGATTTATGCAACCATAACGTTTAAAAACAGGGTCAGGGTCGCTTTCCAGGATGTTCTCACTCATCTGGCCCGACTCAACACTTTTTTTCAGGAGCATATTACCGGAGTGACAATTGTTCAATTGTTTAACCGTGAAGCGCGGGAATTCAAACAATACACATTGATCAATGCCGACCATAGAGATGCCAACATTCGAACTGTCTTTTACTTCTCTATCTATTATCCCCTGATTGAGGTACTCAGCGCTGCAGCTGCAGGCCTGGTCATCTGGTACAGCGGTGTCCGCCTGCTCAAGGCAGATCTCACTATTGGAGTGGTTATCTCATTTGTTCAATATATCTGGCTTTTTTTCCGGCCGCTTCAACATCTTTCCGACCGCTTCAACGTTATACAGACCGCCATAGCAAGCTCAGACCGAATTATCAGACTGCTCGATGAAGATGAAGGAATCGAAAACCCGGCGGGGTTGCACCATCTTGCAGCATTCACTGAAAGCATCCGGTTCAGCAATGTCTGGTTCGCTTATGATCAGGAAAACTGGATACTGAAAGATATCTCATTTGAAATCCGGCATGGTGAAAAAATTGCTATCGTAGGCGCAACCGGAAGCGGAAAAACTACACTTATCAATATTCTATCAAAACTCTATCCCTACCGAAAAGGGTCCATAACCATTGACGGCATTCCGCTGCAGCAGATAGAAGAGCACTCTCTGAGAAAACTCGTCGGTGTTGTCATGCAGGACGTTTTCCTGTTTTCCGGCACGATAAGAGAAAACCTTGCATTCGGCAATCCCGAAGTCTCTGACGATACAATCAGGGAGGCAGCAAAAATTGTCGGGGCCGACCGGTTCATTGAACAGCTACCCGGAAAGTACGACTACAAGGTTCTTGAAAATGGAACAGGACTCTCCTCCGGACAGAAGCAGCTGATCGCTTTCGTCCGGGCGCTTCTCTACAATCCTGAAATTCTTGTCCTTGATGAAGCCACCAGTTCGGTTGACACTGAAACTGAAACCCTTATAGATTCGGCAACGGCCAACCTCATGAGTAACCGCACATCAATAATCATTGCGCACCGGCTCTCTACCGTTCAGAAAGCCGATAGAATCATCGTGCTGCACAAAGGAGTTATCAGAGAGACTGGAAATCATCAGGAACTGCTGGCAAAAAGAGGGCTCTACTACAAACTCTACCTGCTCCAGCATCCCGAACAAACGATCTCCGGAGAAGGGTGACATCTACAGACTGCTATCCCTGAGCACCGTGACCGGCTCAAGTTTAGCAGCCCTTGCTGAGGGAAGAATTGCCGCAAGAGTACTTATGATCACGGTTACCCCGATCACAAGAATAAAATAAACCGGATTATAAGACATACTGAAACCGGTTTTCGTGATAGGACCCTGAGAACTTTCGATAGGAAGACTGGCAAACAGATTGATTGAACCGATAGCCAGTACTCCTCCGGCAAGAGCTCCTGCCAGACCAACCATAAATCCCTCAAGAACAAACATGCTGACCAGCTGCAGTGCTGAAAATCCCAACGACTTCATAATGGCGATATCCCTGCTCTTTTCAAATACAGTGGTAACCAGAATATTAGCCACTCCAAACCCTGAAACAACACCGACAAAAGCCACAAGAGAAAAAACGATATAACCTATACGGGCAAAAAGGGAAAGAACGCTTGCATTTTCCTCCTGCCAGGTCAG
>CAIVCU010000089.1 GCA_903904495.1 uncultured Chlorobiaceae bacterium | reverse complement strand
TCAGAGATTGAGCCTCCTGCCGGGACCATAGGGAAAACCATATCTTTTTTCATAACCCTGAAATCAACAAGGATCGGCCCCTCCTTATAAGCAAGTGCCTCCTTGATGGCCGTTTTTGCACTTTCCGGAGTTTCAGCCAGGAGCGCCTTGCATCCGAAAGCTTCGGCAACCTTTACAAAGTCGGGATTGCTGTCCGCAAGATCGGTAAATGAGTATTTTTCTTTATGGAACAGCTCCTGCCATTGCCGCACCATGCCGAGAAAGCTGTTATTGATCAGGAAAATCTTGATCGGCGTTTTACAGTAGACAGCTGTGACAAGCTCCTGAATATTCATCATAATGCCTCCATCTCCGCAGAACAGGATGACAGGACGATCAGTAATGCCGAAAGCCGCACCGATGGCCGCAGGCAGCCCGAATCCCATAGTGCCGAGTCCACCGCTCGTGATGATGGATCGCGGATTGCGGAAAGTATAATATTGCGATGTCCACATCTGGTGCTGGCCAACGTCTGTGACTACGACAGCATTGCCCTCAGTCTGTTTTGACACCTCATCAATAACAAATTCGGTTCTCAGTTCGCCGTCTTCCTTATTGTAGGTCAGCGGGCATTGTTCACGCCATGACTGGATCTCTGCAAGCCAGGTGTCATGGTTTTCAACATTTTTTGGCATCGCTTCAATGAGGGCTGCCAGAAAATCTTTCGCATCCCCCACAATCGGCAAGTCTACCTTGATGTTTTTATCAACATTGGTAGGATCAATGTCATTGTGAATTTTGTACGCATGAGGAGCAAATGTCTCAATTTTTCCTGTGACCCGGTCATCAAAACGCGCACCGACAGCAATCAGGACATCACAGGCATTCACCGCCTGATTGGACCAGTAGGTTCCATGCATACCCAGCATTCCCATACTGAGCGGATGGTTGCCGGGGAACGCCCCAAGGCCCTGCAGTGTCATAGTGACCGGAATATTCTGTTGTATTGCAAACGCACGCAGCTCTTCTGATGCTTCAGCGCTGATAACCCCGCCACCAACGTAAAGAAGCGGGCGTTTTGCTTTCGCAATTTTATGCGCGGCTTTCTCGACCTGGTTGATGTGGCATTTGATTGTTGGTTTGAAACCTCGGATATCAACAGTTTCGGGCCAATGGAATGCGCACGATGCATTCAGGATATCTTTCGGCATATCGATAAGAACCGGTCCCGGCCTTCCATTGGTAGCAAGAAAAAATGCCTTGCGGATGGTTATGGCAAGCTCCCTGACATCCTTTACAAGAAAATTATGTTTTGTAATAGGCCGGGTGATGCCGACTATATCTGCCTCCTGAAACGCGTCGTTGCCGATCAATGAGCTTGGGACCTGACCGGTAAAGACCACCATTGGCGATGAGTCCATATAGGCGTTGGCTATTCCGGTGACCGTATTTGTCGCACCCGGCCCCGAAGTGACAAGAACAACACCCGGTTTTCCCGTGGCGCGGGCGTACCCTTCCGCCATGTGCGTTGCACCCTGTTCATGACGGACAAGGATATGCCTGATATCTTTAACATCATAAAGAGTCTCGTAAACTTTCAAGAGCGATCCGCCTGGATACCCGAAAATATATTCAACGTTTTCGCGTCGTAGACATTCGAAAAATATCTCTGAGCCATTGAGATTTTGGCCTGAAGAATGCATAGCGTGGTTATTTAGGTTCACAGGAAACAGTGCTTTTCAATATTGCCCCGGTATTAGCTGATGTTACCAGCTGGGCATACCTTGCCAGATAGCCTTTGGTTATCTTCGGCACAAACGGCTTGAGCAACGCCAGTCGTCCAGCGATAACCTCTTCTGGCAGGGCTACAGAGATGCTCCTGTTTGGAATATCAATTGTTATTATATCTCCGTTTTCAAGTGCGGCAATCGGACCTTTCTCTGCCGCTTCGGGAGAAATGTGTCC
>CAIVCU010000088.1 GCA_903904495.1 uncultured Chlorobiaceae bacterium | reverse complement strand
TCCATATTCCGCCCTGGCCGCCGGTTGTGCAGCGCTTTACGGTCCTTTGCACGGCGGAGCAAATGAGGCGGTTATTCACATGCTCAAAAAAATTGGTTCTCTTGATAAGGTACCGGCTTTTATTCAATCAGTCAAAGATGGTGAAGGACGCTTGATGGGATTTGGACACAGGGTCTATAAAAATTATGACCCAAGAGCGAAAATCATCAAGGAAATTGCTTTTCACGTCTTTGAGGAAACCGGCCGCAGTCCTCTGCTCGATATAGCTTTGGAGCTTGAAAGAATTGCACTTGAAGATGACTATTTTGTTAGTCGTAAGCTCTACCCTAATGTCGATTTTTATTCTGGTCTGATCTATCAGGCTATGGGATTTCCTCTCGACATGTTTCCCGTACTTTTTGCAATCGGCAGGGTTCCAGGATGGCTCGCGCAGTGGACCGAGCAGGTCAAGGATCCGGAGCAGAAAATTGCAAGACCTCGCCAGATCTATCTTGGAGAAGAAGAACGGGCGTATATGCAGATTGAAAAACGTCCGAAAAACAGGATTGATGAGCAGAAATTTGGTGTCTGCAGACTGTAGTTTGTTGGAAGGATGAATCATGATCTAATTGATCATCCAGTTGAGCGGTTGGTTTAATTTTATGAACATATTGATATGTCGGTTACAACAAAAGATGTTGCTTATATCGCTGAATTGGCGAGGCTCAGGTTTACTGATGAGGAAATGCTGACAATGACCAGTGAGCTCAACAATATTCTTCACTACGTTGAAAAGCTCAACGAAGTTGATACCGAAGGTGTTGCTCCACTCAGCAGTATTCATGACCAGATCAACGTACTTCGCGAAGATGTTGAGCTTCCTGCACTTGCGTCAGCGTCGGTACTGCTGAATGCTCCTGATAAACAGGATCGCTTTTTCAAGGTGCCCAAAGTTATCGGGTAGATGCCGCCGGTGGTTGAGCTTCGCGAAAAAAACGGTAATGTGGTTTTTATCGTCAAGGCACAGCCCCGTTCTTCTAAAAGCAGAATATGCGGTGCTTATAACGGCGGATTGAAGGTGAACCTTAAAGCTGCACCTGTCGATGATGCCGCCAACAGGGAGTGCTGTGAACTCTTTTCCAAGGTTTTCCGCATTCCTCCATCGAGGGTACACATTATATCCGGCAACACTTCCCGCACAAAAACGGTGATGCTTGAAGGAATCAGCTCAGTTGCCGCAGCTCCCGTGCTCGAATCCTACTGTTGACCGGCTGCAAAACATGGCGTTTATGAGAGTTGTTATCCAGAGAGTAGTGTCTGCCAGTGTTTCAGCAACTGAAGGCCGGTATGCGGCAATCGGTCCGGGTCTCCTTGTCCTGCTTGGTATTGCGTCGGATGATGGGGATATCGATATTGAGTGGATGATCCGCAAGATAGCTGCACTGAGGATTTTTAATGACTCCTCGGGAAAAATGAACTTCTCGCTTCAAGAGACACAGGGAGAGGTCATGGTTGTATCCCAGTTTACCCTCTATGCCGATACAGGCAGAGGTAACAGACCGGGTTTTTCAGGATCAGCGAGTTTCGATCATGCCCTTCCGATCTATGATCGATTTGTCCGTAAACTTGAGCAAAAGCTTGAAAAGCCGGTTATGACCGGATGGTACGGAGCTGACATGCAGGTTACCCTTGTTAATGACGGCCCGGTAACGTTGATCATCGACAGTCCACAAAGCCTATGAAAGCTGTTATTCTTATTCCCGCAAGGCTCGAATCAAGCCGCCTTGAAAAAAAAATGCTTGCTGATCTTTGCGGGGAACCGCTTATTGTACGCACTTGGCATCAGGCGCTGAAATCCCGTCTTGCAGAAAGGGTTGTTGTTGCTACTGATAGTCCGGAGATTGCCGCTGTGCTCGAAGAGCGTGGGGCAGAGGTCGTTATGACCTCACCACATGCCAGCTGTGGCACCGAACGTATCGCTGAGGCAGCAAGGACGATCGGGGGAGATGTTTTTCTTAATCTTCAGGGTGATGAACCACTGATCAGCCCGGAAAATATCGATCTCGCTCTTGAACCTTTCTTTTCTCCGGCACCCCCCGATTGCTCCACACTTGTTTTTCCACTTCATCCCGATGACACGGCACAGATTGAGGATCCTCATGTGGTGAAAGTCGTTATGGACTCAAAAGGGTTTGCTCTTTATTTTTCACGCTGTCCTATACCATTCAGACGCAACAAGCTTTCAACGACCACCTGTTTCAGGCACATCGGGCTCTATGCGTTCAGCGCAGCAGTGCTGGAACAATTTGCCGGACTTCCGCCATCGATGCTCGAAGAGGCAGAATCGCTTGAGCAGCTTCGGTTGCTTGAAAACGGGTTCCGCATCCAGTGTATCAAAACGCTCATCGATAACCCGGGGGTTAATACTCTTGAGGATCTCGAGCTGGTAAGGAGAATAATCAAGGAAGCTTCTTCTTGCTGATCACAGCAGGAAGCACGCCATCATGAAACAGAAGTTCCACATCATCGGCCGGGTGCAGCTTGTTTGAACCGGTCATAAATTTCCCCTCTTTTTTGACAAGGACATACCCTCGTTCCAGTGTTTTTCTGTAATCAAGAAGCGTCAGCTGCTGGCGGACTGAAGCATAGCGATTTACTTTTTCACTATATCCGTTCTTGATTGTTCTTCCCATCAGATCAGCAAGAGAGTTGAGCCGATCATCAAACTGCTGCATCTGGATAAGAGGGCGATTGAAAGCATAACTGCTGCAGATGGAATAGACTTGACGGTCAGCGCCTTCCACCTTTCCGAGCAGCAGACTCTCCAGTCTTGCTTGCAGAT
>CAIVCU010000087.1 GCA_903904495.1 uncultured Chlorobiaceae bacterium | reverse complement strand
TCTGCTTTTTCAAAGCCATTATGCCCTACGCTTGTCAAGCTGTATGGCATGGCTGGTTTATTAATTATGTTAATTTGCTTAACCTATATATAAGAAAAAATCCTCGACCGCTCCGCACATAAACAGAATTATTTTTCATGGCAAAACGTTGCATGGAAAAATATCCTGAGAGAGCGTGCGGCAAACGATATACCCGGGGGATCAGCTATAAAAAGTGTATAGAAAGAGGCTGCTGGCCGGTCTTTTCTCTGGATTTACGGCTGCAGTTTTCCTGTGACAAGAAGGTAAAAAATTGCGGTGCCGGCTATAAGTCGGTATATAATGAATATAGTTGTCGTATGTTTTTTTAGGTAGGTGAGAAGAAATCCGATTGATGCATAGCCCACAATACCCGCAACAAGTGTTGCAACCACGATATTGGTTATGTTTTCTGTAGAAGCTGAGATAACCGCCCACGTTTTGTAAAGCTCCAGGAGTGCTGCAGCAAATACGGACGGGAGTGAGAGAAGGAAAGAAAAACGCGCTGCTGTTTCACGGGAAAGATTTAAAAAAAGACCGCCGGTTATCGTTACTCCTGAGCGTGATGATCCTGGAATGAGGGCAACGCTTTGAGCTAACCCAATCAGAAGAGCCTCTTTCCAACCGATTTTTTCTATTGTTTTGAGTGGCAGCCCTTTCGTGAGCCTCTGTTTTATTTTCCATTCGGCGAGAGAAAGCACAAGAGCAAGACCGATAAGAGCGCCGCTTATCCAGTAGAGTGATCGGAGGCTGGTTTCTATCTGATGTTTAAAGAGAAGGCCTAAAATGACAATCGGTATGGTTCCCGCAACGATCATCCAGCCCATTTTTGCTTCACTGCTTTCCAGTGGTTTTCCTTGTATGATTCCCCGGACAACACCCTGGATTATAACAATGATATCTTTTCGGAAATAAATAAGGACGGCGGCAAGAGTACCTAATTGAGCGATTGCCGTAAAAGCCGCACCGGGGTCACTCCATCCTGCAAGGGCAGGAACAATTCTCAGATGTGCCGTGCTGCTTATCGGCAGAAATTCTGTCAGACCCTGTACAATTCCGAGAATAGTTGCTTCGAAGAGTGTCATTGATGTGTATGGGTACTGGTTAGTGAAATGCTGTGGCATTCAATGATATCTTTGAGGTCGGCAATAGCTTTCTTGAGAGCAATGGCGCGGTGACTGAGAGTGTTTTTCTCAGCTGTACTCATTTCCGCATAGGTTCTGGCTGTTGATTCTACCAGAAAGACAGGGTCATAGCCGAATCCTTCGTTACCTCTTTGTTCTGCTGTGATGTTGCCTGTAACAACTCCTTCAGCAGTGTGTTCAAACCCGAAACAGGTTTCACCGGAAGGAATTGATCCTTTCAAAGCTATTACTGTGCGGAAACGCGCGATTCTGTTGGTAATACCGTTCAATGAATGGAGAAGATGGCGGACGTTCTCTTCATACGTTGGAGCTATGCCGGCAGGTGATGGGGCATATCGAGCAGAGTATACTCCCGGAGCCCCTTTCAGTGCATCAACTTCTAAACCGGTGTCGTCTGCAAGGGCAATCATAAAAGGTAATTGTTGAGAACACAGGCTGAATATAGCTCTTGCTTTAAGCATGGCGTTTCCTTCCAGCGTCTGTTCCGTCTCCTCGATATCAGCCTCAATACCCAGTTCATTGAGTGTTGTTACCTTGAACAGGGGCGAGATGTTTTCAAGCATCGGTCGCAGTTCCTTAACTTTATCCGGGTTGCCTGTTGCAAGGATGATGGTGATGGTTTTGTCGGTATTTTCTGGCATAACTGAACTGTTCTTTCCTACTGAATGATTTTAAGCAGTTCCCTTACGGCCTCATCAAGACCAGTCAGCACGGCACGGGCAATAATGGCATGGCCGATACTTACCTCCTCGATTTCTGTGATCTCTCTGAAAGGAGCGATGTTGAGGTAGTTGAGCCCATGACCGGCAACGACCTTCAGGCCTAGGCTCTTTGCATAGGAAGCAGCTTCACGGATTCTTTCAAGTTCAAGGGCCCGGTCATCATCATTTGTCTTCAGTGCATAGGTACCGGTATGCAGCTCCACAAGATCAGCTTCTGCTGTTGCTGCAAGGTCGATGGAATTTTTATCCGGCTCAATGAAAATACTGCTCTCTATTCCGGCTGCTTTGAAAGGTTTAAGAAACTCGATCAGGGTGTTGAAATGGCCGGTAATGTTAAACCCACCCTCGGTAGTCAGTTCCTCTCTTTTTTCGGGAACAAGGGTGATAAGCTCCGGTTTAGTTTGCAACGCTATATGCTGCATTTCAGGAGTCATGGCCATTTCAAGATCGAGCTTGGTGGTAACAGCTTCCCGGAGTCGTTTAAGGTCGATGTCTCTGATATGGCGGCGGTCTTCACGCAGGTGGCAGACAATGCCAGCAGCTCCGCTTTTTTCTGCAAGCAGTGCAGCGGCAACAGGATCAGGTTCAAATTCATTTCGGGCGTTGCGCAGCGTGGCAATGTGATCAATATTTACGGCTAATCTCATGAGAGTATAATCTTGTCAGTGGTGAACAATCAGGATGTTGCTGATTCAGCATGCTCTATCTCTTTTTGCTATAAAGCGAAAGTAATCAAAAAATGGTAAAAGGTTAAACCTGTTGTCATAGAGCGGCGTGTAGAAAATGAATCTTTTATCTAACGCTCTTGTTGGCTTTGAAGTGAAAACGGGAGTGGGAAATTCCTGAAAAACTAATGAAATTAATTACTTTTTTCGGGGGTAATAGTTTGAAAAAAAAATTCAACAGGAATCGAAACCATGTTACATACTCCGGCTTATGCAGCTAAAACAGCCAATGCATCACTTGAACCCTTCGAGATAAATCGTCGCGAACCAGGTGCTCACGATGTGTTAATAGACATTCTGTTTTGCGGCATCTGTCACTCGGACATTCACCAGGCCCGCGATGAATGGGGTGGTTCAACATTTCCTATGGTTCCCGGACATGAAATTGTTGGAACTGTAGTCAAAACAGGAGGCCATGTTACGAAATGGAAGCTTGGCGATACGGCTGGTGTCGGCTGTTTCATTGACTCATGCCGGGAATGTGAAGCATGCAGGGAGGGGGAGGAGCAGTTTTGCGAGGAGGGAATGAGTGCAACGTACAATAGCTTTGAACGCGATGGCAAGACTCCCACATACGGTGGATACTCAACCCGAATAACCGTACATGAGGATTACGTTCTTCGCATACCTGCCGGCATGCCGCTTGAAAGGGTTGCACCGCTTCTTTGTGCAGGTATAACCACCTATTCACCCTTGAATCGTTTTGGTGTCAAAACCGGTGATGAGGTGGCAATTCTCGGGTTGGGTGGACTCGGCCACATGGGCGTTAAAATTGCAAAAGCCATGGGGGCAAAGGTAACTGTTCTGAGTCATTCTCCCGGAAAGCGGAACGATGCTTTAGCCCTTGGTGCTGACGATTTTGTTGACACCAGCAATAAGCTCTCTTTCAAGAAAAACGCAAAGCGCTTTGATTTTATTCTTGATACGGTGTCAGCCATGCACGATTACAACTCCTATCTTGGCCTGTTGAAACGTGACAGCTCAATGGTGCTGGTTGGAATTCCTGATCCTGTTCCGCTTTCCGCATCGTCGCTTGTCATGCAGCGCCGCCATCTTTCAGGCTCGCTTATCGGTGGCATTCGAGAGACCCAGGAGATGCTTGATTTTTGTGCAGAGCATGGTGTATTGTCCGATGTTGAAGTGATTCCTATCCAAAAGGTCAATGAGGCTTATGAGCGGGTGCTGAACAGTGATGTTCGATACCGGTTTGTGATTGATATCGCAAGCCTTAAGGGAGGGCTTTGATATCGGGAATGCCTTCCGATTGTTAACCTGAAGAATGATTATAGTTGTAGGGGTTTTGAATTTTGCTAAGTTCGCTTTGAAATGATTATGGTCATGAACAGTTTTTTGCTGTTCAGTGGCTGATTGGCGACAGAATTGCCTCAGTGTTTTATTGAGTATGCAGTGCTTATGAATACCGTTAGTTTAAAAAAGCTTGAATTTAATCGTGTTGCCGATTATGCGGCACATTTTTGCCTCTCTGCAATGGGGCGTGACAGACTTTTGGCTGCACTGCCTGTGGTTGAGCGGGATGCCCTCATTGCAGAACTTGAAAGGGTTCTTGAACTGAAAAATCTTCTTCAGGGTGAGGCTCCCCTTCCTTTTTCATATTTGCCGGATACACGGCTGCTGCTGAAAAAGCTTGAAGTTCTTGAAAGTTATCTTGAACCGGAAGAACTGCAGGATATTTATCATCTGCTCTTTTCATCGGTGCAGTTGAGGAAGTTTATGTTTCTCAACCGTGAGGTCTATCCTCTGCTTAATGATTTTACCATAAGAATATGGCTTGAAAAAAGCCTTCAGACGGCAATCCGTAGAATTATTGATGAACAGGGCAGGGTGAGGGACACGGCCAGCGATGCGCTGCTGATGATTCGAGGGGAGTTGAACGGAAGCCGTGAATTGATTCGCCGGAAAATGGAGCGGCTTGTCAGACGCTGTCAGGAAAACGGGTGGCTGATGGAGGATACCGTAGCAATAAAGAATGGGCGCCTTACCCTTGCCTTGAGGGTAGAGTATAAATACAAGATAGCAGGATATATCCAGGATTATTCCGGGAGCGGGCAGACGGTGTTTATTGAACCGGCTGAAACGCTGGAAATCAGCAACAGAATTCAGGATCTGGAAATCAGCGAACGAAGGGAGATTGAGCGCATTCTGAAGGAAATTTCGAATGAAATACGGCTTGACCTTGAGAATATAATGCACAATCAGGATCTTCTTGGTGATTTTGATGCCTTGTATGCAAGGGCGCGCTTTGCAGTTGAAACCTGCTCAGTGCTTCCCGGAATAGCCCGAGGGCACGCGCTTTGCATTAGAAAGGGCTTTCATCCATGGCTGATGATTTCCCATCGTCATAAGGAGGTTATTCCCCTTGACCTTGATCTGGATGAGAATGATCTCGTTCTGGTGATTTCCGGGCCTAATGCAGGCGGCAAATCGGTGGCGATGAAAACGGCCGGTCTCCTCTGCTGCATGCTTGTGCATGGATATCTTCTGCCTTGCAGCGAGAGTTCTGTGTTCCCTCTGTTCAGCGATATTTTCATTGAGATCGGTGATGATCAGTCGATTGAGAATGACCTTTCAACGTTCAGCTCGCATCTTGGTGAGATAAAAAGAATCCTTGATTTTGCTGGACCAGGGGATCTTGTGCTGATTGATGAACTCTGTGCCGGTACGGATGTTGAAGAGGGAGGGGCTATTGCTCGGATGGTGATTGAGGAGTTGCTCCATCGCGGGACTAAAACAATTGTGACCACTCACCTTGGGGAGTTGAAAGCCTATGCTCATGATCGCGAAGGAGTAGTCAACGGAGCGATGGAGTTTAACCGTGCGGGTCTTGCTCCTACCTTCAGGTTTATCAAGGGATTGCCGGGCAACAGTTTTGCATTTGCCATGATGCAGCGGATGGGGTTTCCGGCTTCAATGGTTGAGCGGGCATCGGAATTTATGCAGGGAGAACGGATCGGGCTTGATCGAATGCTCGATGATCTGGCTGGGTTGCTGGAAGAGAATCGCCTTTTGAAGCTGCGGCTACGGGAAGATAAAGAGGAGCTGGAAGAGAGGGAGCTCTCATTAAGGAGTGAGGAAGCCGGCTTAGAACATAAACGCAGGGAGCTTAAGCTCAGCGCATCAAGAGAGTTGCAGAAAGAGGTTGAATATGCCCGAAAACAGATCAGGGATATTCTCTCTGAAGTTAAAAGTGCACCTGATGATGAAAAGAAAGTGCAGGAGGCCAGAAAAAAACTGGCACTGAAAAAAGAGGAAGCCGGCAGGAATGAGTCAATTATTCTTGCTGAAGCTGATGCAGCGATCCAGATTGATCGTACCATTCGTGAGGGTGACCTTGTCAGGATTCTGGATTCCAGTACTTCAGGAGAGGTTGAGAGCGTCAATGCTGAAAGTGCAGTTGTCCGATGCGGAAATTTCAGGTTGACCACATCACTGAAAAATCTTGAAAAAACATCAAAAAAACAGGCTAAAAAAATTCTGAAAAAGCCTGATTCACCAAAGCAGAAAGCTTCATGGTCGGCAATAGCCGGTGAGGTTGAGTCAACAAGAGTTGATTTGCGTGGTCTCAGTGGTGATGAAGCAATAATGAAAATTGAACGTTTTATTGATACAATGAGGTTCAACAGGATCCACTCGGTAACGATTGTACATGGAAAAGGAACCGGTTCACTTCGCCAGCGGACAGCAGAGTTTTTGCAGCAGCACCGTTATATAAAAAGTTTTCGGCTCGGTGAGTGGGGGGAAGGCGGGGCCGGTGTGACTGTCGTGGAGCTTGAGTGATTATTATTATTGCCGATAGGGTGGATGCATTGAAAAACAATATTCAATACTGTATCTTACGCCCATGACGGGCAGCCTTACCCATAGTGGTCGATCGGGTTTTAACTACAAATCCTTCAGGGATTGAAAGAGCAGAGCGAAACATATTTGACAATACCCAATCAGCTGACAGCGCTGCGGATACTGCTCGTACCGGTTTTTGTCGTGCTGTTGCTGCAAGTTGATCCTTATATGAAGCTGCTTGGTGTCATTGTTTTTGTTTTGGCCTCGCTTACGGATATTTATGACGGTTATCATGCAAGGAAATATGGTGTAACTACCCGTCTTGGTGCTTTTCTTGATCCTCTTGCTGATAAATTGCTGATTACTGCAGCTTTTTTCCTCTATGTCGGGATGGGATTTCTCAGTCTCTGGATGGTGATTCTCGTCGTTGTGAGGGATGTTGTTATTACAGCATTGAGAATCTATGCTGAATTCAAAGACAGGCCCGTTGTGACAAGCGTGGAAGCGAAGTACAAAACTCTGGTCCAGAACATTTTTGTCTATGTCGTTATGGCATTGATCTTGATGAAAGAGGCATCCTTTTCAGGGGCGAATGTTGCCGTCATGTCAAGCCGTTTTCTTGTATCAGGTTATCTGAACTATATCATGCTGGCAGTTACGGTTTTTACCGTGTATACCGGCATCTCCTATCTGGTCAGCAATTGGCGGATTTATCTTCAAAAGCCTCTTGAGGGGCAGTGAGTGAATGAAGCTTCTTGCGGCAAAAATTCTATCCACCTGCTTTGGCATCGGTTATTTTCCTGTAGCACCAGGTACAATTGCCAGTATTGTTGCGGTTATAGGTTTCGTTTTTATTCCGGCACTTCAATCCACCCCGATTCTGCTCTCTCTGGTTATCATTTCGCTTGCTCTGGGGATATGGGCCGGGAGGATAATGGAGGAAGAGTATGGTGATGATCCTTCAATAGTTACCATTGATGAACTTGCCGGTCAGTGGCTGGCGCTAGCTGCTCTGCCCGCTGACATGTTACCCGTTCTGCTTTCATTTGCTTTTTTCAGATTGTTCGATATTGCAAAACCGGGACCTGTTGATACAGTCCAGCGCCTGCCTGGAGGGTGGGGTATCATGGCTGATGATGTGCTTGCCGGTTTTTTTGCCAATCTTTCAGTGCGAGGCGTGCTTGCACTGCTCACAGTTTTTCACCTTCCGGTTTCTTTATAAAACAGCTTGATATTTTCCTTCATTGTCGAAGTGTCGAAGCCGATCTCCCTGTAAAGATCATTCATTCCGCCATGAGTCACGAATGCATCAGGAAGAGCAACTTTCAGAACCGGGCGGTTGAGCCGCTTTGTGTTAAGGTGATCGATTACTGCGCTGCCGAGTCCACCGATTATGCTGTTTTCTTCTATAACCACAAAATGGGTTGACCGGGCTGCAAGCTCTTCAAGCAGGTCTGTATCGAGAGGTTTGAGAAACCGCATATTGACCACGGTTGCATTAATGCCGTCACTCAGCAGTGATTCTGCAACTTCAAGGGCTTTGGAGGTCATGTTGCCTATACTGAGTAGCGTTAGATCGCTGCCTTCCCGGACAATCTGCCCCTTTCCAATTTCGAGAGAACTGAAGTTTTTTTGCAGGGGGATGCCCGTGCCGTTGCCTCTCGGATAGCGGATCGCAACAGGTCCTTTCAGGTCATAGAGTGCGGTGTAGAGCATATCGCGCAGCTCCTGTTCATTGGCCGGGGCCATGATGACCAGTCCTGGTACAGCATGCAGATAGGAAAGATCGAATGCGCCGTGATGAGTCGGACCGTCTTCTCCGACAAGTCCTGCACGGTCAATAGCAAAAACTACATGCAGTTTCTGCAGTGCGACATCGTGAATAAGCTGATCAAAGGCGCGTTGCAGAAAAGTTGAGTAAACAGCGAATACCGGTTTGAATCCCTGTATTGCAAGTCCTGCAGCAAAGGTGACCGCATGCGGTTCGGCTATTCCGACATCGTAAAAACGGTTTGGCAGTGCATTCTGGAAAAGATCAAGCGATGTTCCACTCGGCATTGCAGCAGTAATGGCAGTGATTTTAGGATCTTTGAGAGCAAGTTCAACCAGGGCCTCACCAAAGACCTCCTGATATTTTGGGGGAAGTGAGACGTCGGATGTTTTCAGTGATTTCCCTGTAGTTATATCGAAGCCCCCGCTGTGCGCATGCCATTTACTCTGATCTTCCTCAGCTGGTTTGAACCCTTTTCCTTTTGTTGTGACTACATGCAGAAGCTTGGGGTGGGGAAGTTCCTGCATCTCTTTGAGTGCCTTGACGAGCTGCTCCATGTTGTGGCCGTCAATTGGTCCAAAATACCTTAAGCCGAGAGCCTCAAAAAATGCACCGGGGGTTAAAGCAGCTTTAAATCCGTCTTCAAGTTTACGGACAGCAGTTTTAGCTGTATCTCCCAGATCATTGTTGAAGAGCGAGATTGCCTGCCAGATAAATTTACGGGCTTTGTTGTAGGTTTTATTAAAGGAGATGTTGACGAGGTGGGTTTTCAGTCCGCCGGTACTTGGCGAAATGGCCATCTGATTATCATTGAGGATGACAAGGACATCACTTTTCAGATCTCCGAGGTGGTTCATCGCTTCGAATGCCATACCTCCTGTCATACTCCCGTCTCCGATGACGGCGATAACCTTTTCGTTGGTGCCGGCAAGGTCTCTTGCTGCAGCCATTCCCGCTGCGGCTGAAATTGAGGTGGAAGCGTGTCCGGTCCCGAAAGCATCGTGGGGGCTTTCGGATATTTTAGGAAAACCTGCAAGCCCGCCGTAGCGCCGGTTGGTA
>CAIVCU010000086.1 GCA_903904495.1 uncultured Chlorobiaceae bacterium | reverse complement strand
CATCCAGACAAGGTTGCCGATCAGATTTCCGATGCTGTACTCGATGATTTTCTCCGTCAGGACTCGAGTTCACGCGTTGCCTGTGAAACCTTTGTAACAACAGGACAGGTCATTGTCGGCGGTGAAGTTACAACAAAAGGTGTTGTTGATATCCAGACAATAGCGCGTAAGGTTGTTACCGAAATAGGCTACACCAAAGGCGAATACATGTTTGAAGCCAATTCGTGCGGTGTCCTTTCAGCACTCCACAGTCAGTCACCCGATATCAACCGCGGTGTTGACCGCAAAGAAGAGATTGCTGACGAGTTTGACCGCGTCGGTGCCGGCGATCAGGGTATGATGTTCGGCTATGCATGCACAGAAACTCCGGAACTTATGCCTGCCGCGATTCAGCTTGCCCAGCAGCTTGTTAAAAAGCTTGCAGATGTGCGCAAAGAAGGCACAGCAGTAACATACCTCCGTCCTGATGCAAAAAGCCAGGTTACCCTTGAATACGAAGATGACAAAGTCATCCGCGTTGATGCTGTTGTTGTATCAACCCAGCACGATCCGGAGCCTGAAGGTGTCAGTGAAGAAGCATGGCAGGAAGTCATCAAAAAAGATATTATCAAGCATGTCATCAACGAGGTTATCCCTGCTGAACTGATCGATGAAAAGACAAAACTTCACATCAACCCGACAGGTCGCTTTGTTATCGGTGGACCACATGGCGATACCGGCCTGACAGGTCGCAAGATCATTGTCGACACCTATGGTGGTGCAGCTCCTCATGGCGGCGGTGCATTCAGCGGCAAAGATCCTTCCAAGGTTGACCGCAGTGCAGCCTATGCAGCACGTCACGTTGCAAAGAACATTGTTGCTGCCGGACTTGCAGAAAAGTGCACGGTTCAGGTCTCCTATGCAATCGGTGTTGCCCGTCCGGTATCAATCTATATCAATACCCACGACACGGCAAAACACGGCCTCAACGATGCCCAGATCCAGGAAAAAGCAGAGGTGATCTTTGATCTCCGTCCTGCAGCTATCATCAAACGGTTCAGCCTCGACAAACCACAGGGATGGAAGTATCAGGATACAGCTGCCTACGGTCATTTCGGCCGTGATATCTTCCCTTGGGAAAAAACTGAGAAGGTTGAAGAGCTGAAAAAAGCCCTCAATCTGGCCTGAACTATCTCAACCTAATTAAATACAACTAACGATATGAGTGTTGCCGAGGTGCTTGATTATAAAGTAGCGGATATCTCTCTTGCTGAATGGGGACGAAAGGAAATTGAGATCGCTGAAAAAGAGATGCCTGGCCTTATGGCTACGAGACGGAAATATGCCGGCAAGTTCCCTCTGAAGGGTGCCCGTATTTCCGGATCGCTCCACATGACCATCCAGACCGCAGTGCTTATTGAGACCCTTGTGGATCTTGGTGCTGAGGTTCGCTGGGCAAGCTGTAACATTTTTTCCACTCAGGACCATGCCGCTGCGGCAATTGCAAAAACCGGAGTTCCGGTTTTTGCGTGGAAAGGCGAAACCCTTGAGGAGTACTGGTGGTGTACACGCCAGATCCTTGAATTTGAAGGAGGCAAAGGACCGAATCTTATCGTCGATGACGGCGGTGACGCAACCCTTCTGATCATACTGGGCTACAAAATCGAAAACAACCCGGAACTGCTTGAAAAGACTCCAGGTAATGCTGAAGAGAAAGCTCTCTACCAGCAGCTCAGGGAGGTTTTTGAAGAAGACAAGCAGCGCTGGCACAAGGTTGCTGCAGAGATGAAGGGTGTTTCGGAGGAGACAACCACCGGTGTTCATCGCCTCTACCAGATGCTTGAAAAAGGTGAACTTCTTTTCCCTGCCATCAACGTCAACGACTCGGTTACCAAGTCCAAGTTTGACAATCTCTACGGCTGCCGCGAATCACTTGCTGACGGCATCAAGCGTGCAACCGACGTTATGGTTGCCGGCAAAGTTGTTGTCGTGCTTGGTTACGGCGATGTCGGCAAAGGTTCTGCACGCTCTATGCGCGCTTACGGCGCACGGGTGATCGTTACGGAAATCGATCCGATCTGTGCCCTGCAGGCTGCCATGGAAGGCTATGAAGTTTCCACCATGGATGAAGCGGTAAAGGAGGGAAATATCTTTGTCACCACAACCGGCAACAAAGATGTCATTACCCTTGAGCACATGAAGCAGATGAAAGATGAAGCCATTGTGTGCAACATCGGCCACTTTGACAACGAAATTCAGGTTGAGCAGCTCTACAGCTACGCTGGAGCAGTAAGACTGAATATCAAGCCGCAGGTGGATAAATACACGTTTGAAACCGGCAACTCCATCTATCTTCTGGCAGAAGGACGCCTTGTCAATCTGGGGTGCGCTACCGGCCACCCGTCGTTTGTCATGAGCAACTCTTTTACCAACCAGACTCTTGCACAGATCGAACTCTGGACCAAGGAGTATGAGATCGGTGTCTACCGGCTGCCGAAGGAGCTCGATGAAGAGGTTGCAAGACTGCACCTTGAACAGCTCGGTGTAAAACTCACCAGGCTGACAAAAGAGCAGTCTGAGTACATCGGGATTCCTCTCGATGGCCCCTACAAGCCGGAACATTACCGCTATTGAGATAGCGACTGTTTACAGCAAACAAAAAAGGCAACCTTTCCGGGTTGCCTTTTTT
>CAIVCU010000085.1 GCA_903904495.1 uncultured Chlorobiaceae bacterium | reverse complement strand
TGGCAAGCAGTTTGATGTATACAACTTTTCATTTGACGTCAGCTGATGTCATCGTCAATGCTGTATATTCTTAAGATAAGAGGTAGTTACGTTATTGTAGTTTTCATGAGCACTTAATATTGTGCAGGAACAGCAAACGTTATAAGCTTCGGAGCGCACCGATGGCCAAAAAGTCGCACAACAGAAATCCAAAGATTCCAGCCGAGTTACTAACAAATGGTATAGATAAACCTGACTGTCAGCAATCAGGCGGCGAGGGAAGTTCTTCTTCAAGCGAAGAGCTTCAACTGCTGAACCGTGCACTACGTGCAATCAACCAGTGTAACCAGTCGCTGATACATGCCAGTGACGAACAAGAATTACTGCATCAGATTTGCAACATTGTTGTTGAAATCGGAGACTACCAGATGGCGTGGGTAGGCTATAGAGAACATGATACCGAAAAAAGCATACGCCCTGTTGCTCAAGCTGGCTTTGAAGATGGTTACTTGAAAACGATGCAGCTCACCTGGGCTGATGCTGGAAGGGGGCGAGGACCAGCCGGGAAGTCAATCCGTACAGGCCAGCCTGCAGTCAACCCTAATATGCTTACTGATCCTGACTTTGAACCCTGGCGGAATGAGGCTCTTGCCCGGGGTTATGCATCTGTGATGAGCTTGCCTCTAAAAAGAGAGAGTGAGGTGTTCGGCTGTTTGTGTATTTATTCCTCCAGACCAAATGCTTTTGATACCGAAGAGTCCCGCCTGCTGATGTCACTTGCCGATAATCTGGCGTATGGTGTTTTTATGCTCCAAACCCGCAAATCCCATATAGAGGGCGGCGTAAAATTGCAAGAGAGTGAGTCCCGATACCGGAGCCTGTTTCAGAACAGGCATACGGTGATGCTCATCATTGATCAGCAGGATGGAAGCATTGTTGACGCCAACCCCGCTGCAGCCAGCTACTATGGATGGACGCATGATGAACTATGCCGGATGAACATCAAGCAGATCAACCAGTTGACGGATGAAGAAGTTCAGGCCGAAATGCGACGGGCAAGCACTGAAAACCGCAATTATTTTCTCTTCCGCCATCGCCTTGCTGACGGCTCACAGCGAGATGTGGATGTATATAGCGGTCCCATCACTATTGCACAAAAACCCCTGCTTTACTCTGTTATTCACGACATCACCGATCGCAAGCGTATTGAATCCAAGCTGATTGAAACAAATACACGCTTTACTCAGGCTCTGGAAGCGACTCACGCTGGTGTCTGGGAGGTGGTTTTAGAGACAAACGAGAATATATGGTCGGACGAGATATGGAAGTTGTACGGGTTGGATAAAGACAACAACAAGCCATCCCATGAACTCTGGGAACATTCCGTTCACCCTTTTGACAGGGAAAGAATTTTTAAAGCCGTTACTGAAGCAGTAAACAAAAAGGCTGAAATAGCTATAGAGTATCGCATCAATCGATCTGACGGAGCTCTTTGCTGGTTGATGGTGCGCGGAATGCCTTTCTTTGATGAACAAGGCAGTCTGACGCGCTATATCGGCACGAGTACTGACATCACCGAGCGCAAGCGAATAGAGAAAATGTTGTTTGAAAATCAGATGCGCTTTACCCTGGCATTGGAAGCGGCACAAGCCGGAGTTTGGGAATGGGATGTGAAAACAGGGGAGAATATATGGTCAGACGAGATATGGAGGTTATATGGGTTGGAACGAGGCAAGGAAAAGCCATCCCATAAACTCTGGATACGTTCCGTACATCCTGACGACAGGAAAACGATAGTCCGAACTGTTTTGAATGCTGCAAAAAATCTTAGCCCTATTACAATTGAGTATCGTGTTTTTCACCCTGATGGCACAGTGCACTGGCTTATGGATCGCGGCATGCCGTTCTTTGACGAACAAGGCAGTCTGGTACGCTATATCGGGACTGCTATCAATATCACTTCGCGTAAAAGTTTAGAGGAGCAAGTGATTGAAAGTCAAGCACAGTTCAGCTTCATGCTTGAAAAAAGCAAAATTGGAGGATGGGATCTTGATCTGCAGAATCAATTCGCACTTCGTACGCTCCTTCATGATCGTATTTTCGGCTATGCATCGCTTCTTCCCGAGTGGACTTACAAGATGTTTCTCGATCACGTTCTACCCGAGGATCGTACCGAAGTAGACGAAAAGTTCCAGAAAGCACTTGAGAACAGAAGCGAGTGGAATTTTGAATGCCGGATTCGGCGTGCAGATGGTGAGATTCGATGGATTTGGGCAGTCGGAGGGGCTCATCACGACCATACCGGACAAGCGAAAAGAATGTCTGGTATTGTGAAAGATATCACTGAGCGCAAGCTTCTGGAGGAAGAGAGAGAGAGTCTACAGGTGCAGCTTCATCAGGCACAGAAAATGCAGATGGTCGGCCAGCTTGCAGGAGGCATTGCCCACGATTTCAACAACTTGCTGACGGTGATTCTCGGACATACTGAGCTGGCCCTTGACCGTAACGACAGCTCATATGAGGATTTGAAGGCAATACAGAAAGCTGCGTCCCATTCTGCAGAACTGACGGGGCAACTCCTGGCGTTTGCCCGGCGGCAGACGGTGTCAGCCCGGATTTTTGACTTGAACTCCTCGGTTGAGGAGACGCTCTCCATTCTAAGAAGATTGATCGGCGAAAACATCACACTCAACTGGATACCCAAAGAAAAGGTTGCGTTTGTTAAGCTGGATCCATCGCAGATCATTCAGATTCTTACCAACCTTTGTGTCAATGCCCGCGATGCCATTTCAGGTAACGGCTCCATCACCATCGAAACAAATAAAATCCATGTTGACCAAGCCAAAGTCAATGCCGGGCACACCTGCACTAGGTCGGGCAATTATATAACACTGAGCATCACCGATAACGGACTCGGCATCGATAAAAAGCATCTTCCCCATATCATCGAACCATTTTTTACAACCAAGGAGGTTGGCAAAGGTTCCGGTATGGGTCTCGCAACGGTCTATGGTATTGTCAAACAAGGCAACGGTTATATTGATGTTAAGAGTGAACAGGGTAAAGGTACCAGGATCATCATTTACCTGCCATCGCAGCCGGAAGAGACACTACCGGCAGA
>CAIVCU010000084.1 GCA_903904495.1 uncultured Chlorobiaceae bacterium | reverse complement strand
CTCCTGCAGGAGCAAAAGGACTATGGCAGTTTATGTATGGAACAGGAAAAATGTACGGCTTACAGTCATCTTCCTTTATTGAGGATCGGTATGATTCAGAGAAGGCTACCGTGGCAGCATGCAAATATTTAAGGGATCTCTACAATATTTATGGCGACTGGTTCCTGACCCTTGCAGCGTATAATGCTGGTCCTGGCAATGTCAACAAGGCGATCAGGAGAGCCGGCGGAGTAAAAAATTACTGGGCAGTATGGGATTACCTGCCTGCTGAAACGCGAGGATATGTTCCTGCATTTATCGCAGTGAACTATATCATGAACTTCTATAATGAGCACAATATCCGTCCGGTAGAACCCGGATTCCTGTATCACGATATTGACACCCTCAGAACCACACACCTTTTGTCTTTCGACCAGATTAATGAGACTATCGGGGTGCCGATGCGTGATCTCCAGTTTCTGAATCCGCAGTACAAGCTCGGCATTATCCCTGCTGCCGGGTATACCGGCAATGTTATCAAACTGCCAAAACCATATATCGGTCAGTTCCAGAAACGTGAGCAGGAAATTTATGCATATAAGTCACCGAAAGCTTCTGAACGTGAGCAGCTGCTTGCACGAGTTGAGAGCCTCAATGCAGGTTCGGGGGTGCAAAGTGCTTCAGGACAGACAGAAAAGTTCCATATTGTACAGCAGGGTGAAAATCTCGGTTCGATTGCGAGGTTGTACCGGACCTATATCAGTCAGCTCATTGCCTGGAACAACCTGAAAGATCCTGATGTTACTCCCGGCCAGAAACTAATTATTTTCGGGGGGAATGATAACAGCGGTTCCGGACAGGGCGATTCGGGCAGGGATGGTTCTGTAAAGAAAAAGATCGTGATTCACAAGGTAGGGAAGTCCGAAACTCTTGCTTCCATTGCAAGGAAGTATGGTACAAGTACCCGGCGTCTTGCCGAGTTGAACAATCTTAATCACCGGATGACTGTTGCACGTGGTCAGCGTTTGAAAATTGAAAGAGAAGTTGTGTCGTTTGAAAGACCTCGTTTTTCATCACGTCATTCCAGGAGTGGAAAGGCAGGCAAAGTTCTGAAAAGTCATAGAGTAAAAAAGGAACGCTCTTCTCATGCCTCCCGTAAACGAAGGCGGTAGGATGAGGGTTGGATTCAGTCCGGACATTGAGTTATGTGACAGGTATGAGAGGGCCATGTTGTCATTTGTTTCTCATGGTATTTTATACAGTAATATGTTATTTCAGCGTGTCCATTCCATGGAAATTTTATTATCTTAAGCCTTTTCAAGTTGCTCAACTGACGGGGAATAGAAGTTGGTAGAAAACTGCTTTATTCAATAATTCTTAAAATAAGAATCATTAAAACGTATGCGTAATATCATTTTCACCGGAAAGGGTGGCGTTGGTAAAACTTCTGTTGCTGCAGCCACAGCGCTTAAAGCAGCAGACATGGGGTATAAGACCCTTATTATGTCTACCGATCCGGCGCACAGTCTGGGCGACTCGCTCGATGTTAAACTGGGACCTTCACCCGTGAAGGTTTCTGAAAATCTTTGGGGTCAGGAGGTCAGCGTTTTTGGTGATCTTAACCTGAACTGGGATGTAGTCAGAGAACACTTTGCTCATTTGATGGAATCCCGTGGGATTGAAGGTGTTTATGCTGAGGAAATGGGTGTGCTTCCAGGAATGGAAGAGCTCTTTTCGCTCTCGTATATCAAGCGTTATAATGAACAGAATGAATACGACCTGCTTGTTGTTGACTGCGCTCCAACAGGTGAAACTCTTCGTCTTCTCTCTCTGCCTGAAACATTCGGATGGTTTATTAAAATGATCCGTAATGTCGAAAAATTTATGGTAAAACCAGTTATCAGGCCTCTTTCAAAGAAAATTAATAAAATTAACGATTTTGTTGCGCCTGTAGAGGTTTATGATAAGGTTGACAATCTCTTCTCTTCAACAGAGGGTATTATTGATTTGCTGGCCGATAACACAAAAACAACCATGCGTCTTGTCATGAATCCTGAAAAGATGGTTATCAAAGAGTCCATGCGTGCCTTGACCTATCTTAACCTCTACGGTATTACTGTAGACAGGATTACTATCAACCGTGTTATGCCGGATCAGAGTCCTGATCCTTATTTCCAGAAGTGGCGCGCTATTCAGCAGAAGTATATCGACCAGATCTCGGAAGCGTTTGCTCCTATTCCTATTGCTGAAGTACCGTTGTTTGATGATGAGGTTGTCGGGTTACCGATGCTTCGCCGGGTAGGTGAAAAAGTGTATGGCGACCTGAATCCCCTTGATATTTTCTTTGCGGAAAATCCGATTGATATCCAGAAGGTTTCTGATGGTCACTACAAGGTTCGGGTCAGGTTGCCGTTTATGGAAAATATGGGTCTGGAACCGAAAATTCTTAAACTTGGCGATGATTTGACAATCCGTATCGGCGATTATCAGAAGGTTGTAGTATTGCCTATTTTCCTTGCCGGCATGGAATCAACAGGTGCATCGTATGAAGATAAGTGGCTCAGCATAGATTTTGCCAAGGCTAACTGATTTTCGTTATTCCTGATCCTGATTGGTCTTAAAGGACAACAAAAAACCTGCCGGCAAGGCAGGTTTTTTGTTGTCTGATCTGGACGCTGTATTCAAAGCGTTACAAGATTGGCAACATCAACTCCATTAACAGTTCTTATTCCGTCAAGAAGCTCAGTTGTTACATCTCCGTCGACAACGATAGCTGTCATGGCGACTTTTTTATCTTCATCTCTTGAAAGTGCGATATAGGCAATATTCAAGTTATGTTTCAGCAACAGTTGCGTGACATTGGCAATGACACCCGGCTTATCGATATTGTTGTAGATGATAATGTTGCCTTCCGGCTTGAATTCAACCAGAAACTGGTCAATCATAACAATCCGAACCTCTTTGTCACCAAAGACGGTGCCGCCGATCATCCGTTTTGCTGTTCCGTTTTCAAGCTCAATGCGGATCAGGTTGGTGTAGTCAGGATTTTCCTTTTCAAACTTCTGCTCCAGGCTGATACCGCACTCCTTTGCCATAGTGAATGCATTGATATAGTTGGTATCTTTTGACTGGCGAATATCAAGAAAGCCTTTCAGAGCTGCTGCGGTAATGACTTCACTGAATTTTTGAAGGAATTCACCCGATGTTCTGATTGTCATTCTGGTTGCATCCTGAGGGGCCATCTGGGCCAGGGTTGCTCCGAGCTTTTCAGCAAGAGTCAGATATGACTGTACCCCGGGAGTTTGTGCCAGCTCAACAGCTGATGCATTAACGGCACCTTCGAGCTTTCCCTTCCGTTTCCAGTCGACAATCTGTTCGGCGATCTGAATGGCAACTTTTTGCTGTGCTTCGTTTGTGGATGCCGCAATATGCGGAGTGGCGATGACAGCGTCGAGTTTTAAAAGAGGATTGTCGGGGTTGACCGGCTCCGCCTCAAAAACATCAAGCGCAGCTGCTGAAACTTTTCCTGATTCAATTGCTTCAGCAAGGTCGGCTTCATTGATGATTCCTCCTCTGGCGCAGTTGATAATGATGACGCCTGGTTTCATCAGGTCAATTGTATCTTTTGAAATCAGATTACGTGTTGACTCGTTAAGTGATGAATGGATGGTTATAACATCAGCACGCATGAAATTTTCATGCAGGGGGAGG
>CAIVCU010000083.1 GCA_903904495.1 uncultured Chlorobiaceae bacterium | reverse complement strand
GTTCTTTTACTCTTTGGAGGCAAAGCCGTGCCGGTCGCCCACCACCCTGAACGGGTGATCTGCACGGTTTCCCGAAGCTATCCCCTGCCGAGTATTGTCAGACTTACCTTTTTTGTCAGGGTTCCCTACAAAAGAATCATACTGAATCGTAAAAACATTCTCCTCAGAGACAGTTTTCAGTGCCAGTATTGCGGTAAAACCGATCACCCCTTAACCATTGATCACATACTACCCCGCTCCAGAGGCGGTGAATATTCGTGGGAAAACCTTATAACCGCCTGTCCGCGATGTAATTCGAAAAAAGGAAACAGAACTCCCCGCGAAGCAGGAATGCACCCGTTAAAACAACCGATCAGACCAAATAACCTGATGTTCATGCAGCAGCTTACGACAACGGTTTCCGATGAATGGAAGCGTTATCTTTATATGAGCTGAGCAGGTTCTTTTTCCTTCAATCGTTTTTTCAGAATAGTGCTGCTGATGCCTGACTTTAATCCCGAATCAGTCCTGCCCCCATGGATTGATGAGTTCACACCAGAAAACTGCAGCTCCTTGCGGCGCCGCTGTTTTTGAACGATACTCAGGCTTCTTCTTACCGTTGGGGTTTAATCTCGTTGTCCGGAGCAGCTGCTCAAACAACCATGCTGAGAAGATGGAGGCTGTCGGTATCGCTGAAAGAGTTATTATCTATAATGACCATACAAGACAATAACTCAGTATTGTCAGGATTTTTTTTACTTTTCATGCAGAATCTGCCTGCTCTTTAACTGCAACAGGAATACCGGAACAAATAATAACTGAATGAACAAAAGCCTCTTTCTCCTGGTTCCAGGATTGTTAAGCCTCATGCTGATGCGTCCTGCAGCATCAATCGGATCCACTCCCATAAAACCAGGCAGCGAGTCATGGGCTGCCCAACAGATTTTCAATGTTACTTCCCCTCGGATTGAAGAGTCTCTTAAAAGCATGACTCTTTCGGAAAAGGTCGGACAGATGCTCATCGCAGAATCAGATGGCCAGTACAACAGCTATGATGACACTCCTTACAGGCTTCTTGACCGGCTGGTTAAGGAAGGGAAAGTTGGAGGAATCATGTTTCTCAAGGGCGGTGCCTTCAGTGCGGCAATGCTGACTAATCATTTTCAGTCTCTTGCACCACGTCCACTCCTGATGAGTGCCGATATGGAGCGGGGACTGGCCATGCGATTGACTGGTGCTACCGAATTTCCCCCTAACATGGCCCTTGCTGCGACACAGGACGTTCAACTAGCCTCTCAAATGGCACAGGCCATTGCACAAGAGGCAAAAGTTGTTGGACTTCAACAGGACTATGGCCCTACCCTTGATTTGAACATCAATCCGTTAAACCCGATCATCAATACCCGTTCGTTCGGTGATAATCTTGCTTTGACCATTACGTTGTCCCATGCTGTCATTGAAGGACTACAGTCGAACGGTATTATTGCAACAGCAAAGCACTTTCCAGGGCATGGGGATGTGAGCGTTGACAGCCATGTTTCGCTGCCTGTACTCAAGGCTGACCGCCAGCAACTGGAGGATTATGAGCTGAAACCCTTTAAGGCAGCCATAGCACAAGGGGTCATCAGTGTCATGATCGGGCATCTTGCTGTTCCGAAAGTAACAGGGACAATGGAACCTGCCTCAATTTCAAAACTAATCGTCACCGACCTGCTTCGACATGAACTTGGGTTTCAGGGTCTGATCATTACCGACGCTCTGAACATGAAAGCATTGTACAATGGTCAAAATGTGCCTGAAGTTTCCATTAAAGCCGTTCAGGCAGGAAACGATCTTCTGCTCTTTTCACCTGATCCTGAACTTGCTCATCGTTCTATTGTTCAGGCCGTTGAGAAAGGTCTTATCCCCATTGAGCAGATTGATGCCTCGGTACGCCGAATTCTTCAGGTGAAACAATGGCTCGATATCGAACACCGGAGGCTTGTCGATCTGAACCGGATTCAGGAAAATGCAAGTCCTGAATCCCACCGCGATCTTGCCAGAAAAATAGCTGAAGCATCAATCACTCTCGTGAAAGATGACAACCACTTCATACCTCTTAAAAAAGTATCCTCAGGCAAACTTCTCAATATTATTCTCCAGGATAAAACCAACCTCGAAACCGGCACTGGATATATCAAAAACATCGACAACTATTATTCAGCCGACCATATCAGGATTAATCCGGAAACCGATTCGTCTGGTTATACCCATGCGGCGGAGATGGCAATGAAAGCGCCGGCAGTTATTGTCACTTCGTATGTCCAGGC
>CAIVCU010000082.1 GCA_903904495.1 uncultured Chlorobiaceae bacterium | reverse complement strand
GCAGTGTCTGCCACTCTGTTATGCCACCACCAAAAACCGCACCGCCTATTACTCCTCTTGCTTCTCGCTACCATCAGAAATTCAAAACAAAAAAAGATGGAGTTAACCATCTGGTTGCATACCTGAAATCACCAAACAAGGACAAAGCGATTGATACCCAAGCCATTACAAGGTTCGGGATTATGCCAGCTCAAATACTGACTGATTCAGAATTGAGAAATGTGTCGGAATGGGTATGGGATCAGTACAACCCGAATATGGGGATGGGACGTGGGATGGGAATGGGTCAAGGTCAAGGCATGGGCCGAGGTCGGGGAATAAATCAGTAGGAGAGGTTTATTGGTAGTGTCGATACCATGAAAAGATTATTATTTATCACTATAGCCGTGCTGTTCGGTACTGCAGCAAATGCAGCGACAACCACTGAACAGCACGCAAGCTTTGACCATAGCAGGCTTAGTGCTTCAGCACAGTGCATACGATGCCATGACCAGCCGGATGACAAAGTGCACGCCGCCAATCGCCAGGCAAACTGCTCTACATGCCACACTACCAGGCAATGGAAGCCAACAATCACTGAACCATGAAAAAATCATTCAGCTGGCGGGTTTTTATAAGCTTTGGACTGTTCATCGCTGTACTCATGATGCTGGTGTCAGGAGTGATTCTTTATATCTCTCCTCCCGGAAGGGTTGCCAACTGGACAGACTGGCGAATGATAGGCCTGACAAAAAGGGGGTGGCAGAACCAGCATGTAATCTTCGGGTTTGCCTTTTTAATTCTTTCGCTGTTCCACCTCTTTTTCATCAACTGGAAAGCATTCCTCTCCTACCTGAAATCAAAGACCAACGAAGGCCTTAAAAGCCCTGGCGAACTGCTCACGATAATAGTTCTTTCTGCCTTGTTCGGAACAGGAACATACTATGGTATCCAACCCTTCTCGGCAGTCATCAAGTTCGGCGATGCAATTTCCGGTTCATGGGAACGGCAGGAAAACCAAGCCCCTGTTCCACATGCAGAGCTCATGACCCTTACCCAACTTGCAGAGCAACCGGGTCTTGGCGGTGATCCTGGCGCGTTAAAAGCAAAGCTGGAAAAAGCGGGTTTAAAAGTTACTTCGCAGGAACAAACCCTGGCTGAAATAGCAGCCTTAAATGGAAAGACTGCTGAACAAGTCTATGCCTTTATTGCTCCTGCAAAAACCGAAGGGCATAAAATAAAGGGGCAGGGTTTCGGGAAAAAAACCTTGCAAGACATAGCTGACGAGGGTGGAGTTTCAACGACTGCTCTGCAGCTTGCTTTACAGCAGAAAGGGATAGAAGCAAAAATCGATACCCCGTTGAAATCCATTGCCGAAAACAACAAGATTGAAATGAGCGAGCTACGAAAAATACTGGAGACAATGATCAGTCGGTAAAGAGTAAACAACATCCGGGCAGAGCTGATGAAAAATGTACCCGACAACATTTTTCATCAGCAGCCCGGATGTGCGGAGGAAGGTAACAGGACAACCAATAGTGAGGCGATGACAAGATTCGAACTTGCGAGAAAGAGTTTTGCAGACCCTTGGCTTAGACCACTCACCCACATCGCCTAAAAAAAACATCCGGACGCCTGAAAAAAGATGCACACACACACCTGTAAAGCCCCCACATGACTTTACAACAGATGCCCGGATGCCGGAGAAAGATTACGGCATAAATCAAATACTGAGGCGATGACAAGATTCGAACTTGTGATGAAGAGTTTTGCAGACCCTTGGCTTAGACCACTCACCCACATCGCCTAAAAAAACATCCGGACGCCTGAAAAAGATGCACACACACACCTGTAAAGCCCCACATGACTTTACAACTGTTGCCCGGATGCCGAAGAGAAACTTTAGAAGCTTACCGTTGCATAGAGCTCTGTACGGAACAGGTCGTTCGTTGTTGAGACGCCAGCATCGGTCTTTGAACCTGAGGCACGGTACCTGATTGTCGGCTGCAGGGTGAAAGTTCCTTTATTTGATTCCTGCACCTTAAAGACATACTGCGCCCAGACAAAGGTATTGTTGTAGGTAATAGTGTTTGCATTGTCTTTGGTTCTGTTGTAGTCGACCCAGGCAAGAACCGGACCGGATTCACCTTTAACCCTGAAAATGTAACCGCTATAATCATACTTTATCGTTGTATTAGGGGCTGCCACATATTGTACACCGGTATTACTGTCCCCGGTATAGAATCCGCTGAGAGAAATCTTGGATTTCCCTGCAGGAATGAAGGCCTGAGTACCAAAAGAGTACGGAGCACGACCATCGGCAAGGTGAGTCAAGGTTACAAAGCCCTGTGGCACGAAGGTTACATCACCAATATTTGCCTTATAGTTAACAGTGAAACCGTAACCGTCGTTGAAAAGGCCATGGTCAGTCGTGGCTGGAGATGTTGCGGTAGTAGGAGTAGATACATTGTCAAAATTAACAACAACAGCATTCAACTCACCATCACCGATCTTTGTGCCATAATTAAAGCCAACCAGACGGTCGAAATGATTTGTGTAAATCGGGGTATCAACCGCATAGAGTTTTGTTCCTTGAGGGCCGGTACCTGGAATTGCATAAAGAGTAAGATCCAGAATCGGGTTGTCTAAACTATTAAGCGGAATACGACCGACAACCCAATGGCTGCTTGCATCGGCATGCCCAAAGAAAAACTGCGAAGCCTCTATCTGATATTGTTCAGTGTTGTTCGCAGATAGTGAATTCCAACCTCCAGCTACGCCTTCATTCTGAAACAATGCCTTAACGAAGTAGCCTTCGCCAAGATCAGCAGAAGGTTTCAGACGTACACGATACTGGAGATACTGGTCTTCGGTATTAGCTTTAACATTTGCAGCTGAAGTAGTATTTCCAAAATCGTCTCTAAGACGCAGACCAACTTCACCATTGAGCGTTACTTCAGCCGAAGCGGGTGATGCGTATGAGAGGGCTGCGAACATCGCAGCTAGTGAAAACATCTTTTTCATGTACTTTACTCCTTTTTGTTAGTTGTTGTGTGTTATGTGTTCAGGAAAAAAAATTCATAAAAAAAGCCGGCTCTGATACTGAAAGCCGGCTTTGATATATTCCGCCCCAATTAACAGGGCATCTATGTCATTAATCCGGTATTCGGTATATCAACCTCCATCATGAGACAACAACAGCATGATGAAGTGCTGAAAAATCCTTTATTGAAAAAGTCTTGAGCATTCATAAGAGTGTCATTTGAATAACGATTGTCAACAATGAGGCTTTTATCTTATTTATTTGCAAGCATATACCATAAAATTACCATAAATATGGTATAGAAAACGGCCATATTCTGCTCAATTCAAGGGAAAAAAAGAAGACACGTCGCTGGCAGTCGGTGGCGAAACTTGTTTTCTAGTTTTCACCTGGTATTCATGGCAGTTTCAAAAAAGAATAGTTATATTCAGTACTGAATAAGGAATTAAATTAAGGCCTTAAAAAGACTGTTTTCATGAAAACCATCCATATCTCAAGTGATATCATTCCTCTAGGTGAGTTCAAGGCGGGAATTTCTTCCTGCTTGAGAAAGGTTCAGGCTACAGGCCAGCCCTTGATCATTACCCAAAATGGCAGACCAGCAGGAGTACTTCTTTCGCCTGCTGAATATGATGCACTGGCTTACCGTAAACAATTTACTGAGTCAGTTGAACGCGGTTTGGCAGCTGCAGAATCAGGGGAAGTATATGGCACAGAAGAGGTAAGAACGATGCTTGCCAAGAAAAAAGCCTCCAGAAAACAATGAAGGTCGTCTGGACAAGCGAAGCTGTAAGAAAACTTGATGAAATTGAGGCGTTTATTGGTCAGGATAACCCAAAGAGGGTTTCAAGTAAAGATGAAAAAAAGCTTTAGTGAAACTGTGTTGACAGGAGACTACCAAATAATGGCTTGAGTTTTCTTCTTTTTTTCGCCATGGAACAGTCGCGACCATTATCTATCTTTTTATTTATTAACCGATTCTTCGCTACAGGAAAATATGAAGAGGATTAAGGGAAAATGAGAATTTATGTGGATACATCGGTTTTTGGCGGGGTGTTTGATAAAGAGTTTGCTGAACCGACAAAACATTTTTTTTTGCAAGTAGATGCTGGGCGGTTTTCTATTGTCACCTCAGCCATTGTTGAAGCAGAGATAGAACCTGCGCCCGAGACAATCAGGGACTTTTTTACCCGCTATGAAACCGTCGCAGAAATTGCAACAATTACCCAAGAAATGCTTAATCTTCGGCAACAGTATATCAACTCAGGTGTTGTTACT
>CAIVCU010000081.1 GCA_903904495.1 uncultured Chlorobiaceae bacterium | reverse complement strand
TGTCTGTTCTTGAAAAAACTTTTTTAAAAGCGCTGCTTGAAAGTACAGCCTATGGAAATGTTGTACTGGAATTTGCTGCTTCGCATGAAGAGATGCTGGAGTTACCACATAAGGATGCCCAGCAGATTTTTACCCACATGATTCGTCGCTACCATGACATTGCCAAAAATCCGGAAGAGCATATCGACATTACAACCGAAATAAGTCTCTTCAGCAATCCTGAATCGAGGGATCTTGCATCAGAGTTACTTATGGACCCTCCCGTCAGCAACAAATGGCTCGAACAATCAGATGTTCACGCTGATAATGCAAAACGGTGCCTGACGATGTTCCTTGATGCGTTCAAAAACCTGATTCTCGAGCCGTTGATCCATCAGAAAATAGTGCTCACAGAACATATCCGGATTGAAGACGATACAGAGAGGGAGATTGAGCTTTTTAAGGAAAAAATTGTGCTTGATAAAAAAATCCGAAAAACATCGCTTGATCTGGGAAAGATGATTGCAAGCATCTTGGAAAAAAGCTGAACCCATTTAGCTCGCTCAAGAACACTAATATTTATGTGAACGCGGAATCATGTCTGTAAACCCTCGCGATAAGAATAGAATCCAGTTCCAATGAATAGGCATATCTATTAGCGGAAGATGGAAAAGCCCTCCTCCTGAAGGGCTTTTCGTAATCTAACAGCTGAAGAACGAATATTACACACCGTATCCATCGAGAGGATGACTCAGGCAAAGTTCTCTGATTTCTGTTCTGACTGCCTGGCATACCTCTGCGGAATCCGTCTTCCCGGCTGATAAGATAACTTTGTCGATAAGCTCGGCAATAAGTTTGCTGTCAGCTTCACTCATACCTCGGGTGGTCATGGCAGGAGTACCGATGCGGATACCGCTTGTGACAAAGGGCGACTTGTCGTCAAAGGGTACCATATTCTTATTGACGGTAATTCCGGCTGTGTGCAGAAGGTTTTCGACCACTTTGCCTGTGACGTTTTTGTTGCGCAGGTCGAGCAGCATGAGGTGGTTTTTGGTTCCTCCGCTGACAATGTTGTAACCAAGATCCAGAAATTTCCCTGCCATGGCAGAGGCATTTTTGATAACCTGAGCGGCATACACCTTGAACTCAGGCTGCAGTGCCTCGCCGAAAGCAACTGCCTTGCCGGCAATAATATGCATGAGTGGTCCGCCCTGGATACCGGGCATCACTTCAGCATCCATCACTTCAGACATCATTTTCAGGCGGGAACCTGTTTTGGTCTTGATGGTAATACCCATCGGGTTTTCGAAGTCGGTACCCATCATGATCATGCCGCCTCTTGGTCCGCGAAGGGTCTTGTGTGTTGTGGTGGTGACAAAATGACAATGGGGCATGGGGTCGCCAAGAAAACCGGCAGCAATCAGCCCTGCTGGATGTGCGATATCGGCCATCAGAAAAGCCCCGACCTTGTCGGCAATCGCTCTGAACGCTTTTATGTCAAAGCCCTGGGAATATGCACTGGCTCCGCAGATAATCAGTTTAGGCCGAACCTGAAGGGCAAGTTCCTCAACCTTGTTCATATCGACGATACCAGTCTCACGATCAACACCATATGAGTGGGCCTCGTACATCTGACCGGAAAAATTGACCGAACTGCCATGGGTTAAATGTCCGCCATGCGACAAATCAAGCCCCATAATACGATCACCCGGTTTCAAGACAGAAAAGAGAACCGCCATGTTAGCACTGGAACCGGAATGAGGCTGTACATTGACATACTCGCATCGGAATAGTTTTTTAGCGCGGTCACGAGCAAGATTTTCTGCGACATCAACATATTCGCAGCCGCCGTAATAGCGCTTGCCGGGATAGCCTTCGGCATATTTATTGGTCATTACCGACCCGCATGCCTGCATAACCGCACGACTTGTAAAATTTTCCGAAGCAATCAGCTCAAGTGTTTCATTCTGTCTGGTTGTCTCGTTGGCTATAGCCTCAAAGACCTCCTGGTCCTGCCTTTGAAGGATGTCAGTATCCATCGGTGTCTCGGTCCTTTTCCTGACGGAAGTTTACGGTTTTTGGTTTGAATGTGTTTTACTAATTATTTTTCCTTCTGTTCGTGATGATGATCGTCACTGCCGCATGAGCACCCGATCATATGACCCATCTTGTCACGTTTGGTATCGAGATAACTCTGGTTCATCGGATTGGGAGCAATCTCAAGCGAGATACGCTCAACAATCTCCAGACCATACCCCTCAAGACCGACCACTTTTTTAGGGTTGTTGGTCATCAGCTTCATTTTGCGGATACCAAGGTCCTTAAGGATTTGTGCCCCGATACCATAATCCCGAAGATCGGCTTTGAACCCGAGCTTTTCGTTGGCTTCGACAGTATCAAACCCTTCATCCTGAAGGTTATACGCTTTCAGTTTGTTGATCAGACCAATACCGCGGCCCTCCTGCATAAGATAAATCAATACTCCACGTCCTTCGTTTTCTATCATCCTCAGCGCGGAAGCAAGCTGGTTGCCGCAATCGCAACGCAGAGAGGCAAATGTATCGCCTGTGGCGCACTGTGAATGAACCCTCACAAGAACAGGCTCATCAGTAGTAACGTCCCCCTTCACAAAAGCCATATGGTTCTGCTGGTCTGCAAATGTTTCGTAGGCAATCAACCTGAATTCGCCATAAACGGTCGGGAGTCTTGATTCAACCGCACGGTGGACGAGTTTGTTGCGCTTCATCTGATAGGCAACAAGTTCCTTGATGGTAATGAGCTTCAAGCCGAATTTCGCCTTCAGCTTGATAAGGTCGGGAAGCCTGGCCATGCTGCCATCGTCATGCAGAATTTCACAGAGCAATCCAACTGGACTGCAGCCGGCGAGACGAGCCAGATCAACCGCTGCCTCTGTATGCCCGACACGCCTGAGCACCCCGCCATCCATCGCCCGGAGAGGAAATATATGGCCGGGGCGTGAAAAATCGTCCGCTCGGGAAGCTGGATCGCCAAGCATCTTGATGGTCATTGCTCTGTCATAGACTGAAATGCCGGTAGTGACACCCTCAGCAATTGCATCAACTGAAACGGTAAAATTTGTCTCATGCTGTGAGGTATTTCTCTGGACCATCGGATCAAGCTGAAGTTCTTTTGCCCGATCCATTGTAACAGCAACGCAAAGAAGCCCTCGAGCCTCTTTGGTTATAAAGTTCACCATCTCGGTTGTGACAAGGTCTGCAGCGCCGATAAAATCGCCCTCATCTTCGCGGTCTTCATCGTCAATGACAAT
>CAIVCU010000080.1 GCA_903904495.1 uncultured Chlorobiaceae bacterium | reverse complement strand
ACTTTATAACCTGAACGGATTGACCTTTCAGGGTTGCCTTGACGACTTTTGGAATCAAGCAGCAACGGTTCAGCTTGACCGTACTTTATTCTATCGTTTTCGCCGGTATGTGATTGCCCATACCCAGTTAAATGGAAGCTACTACAGACGGCTTAACAGCACAGACTTTGGTGCGGGATTAGTCTGGGGAGGTGCTGATCAGAACTGTACAGCAGAAAAAAAACAATTTCAGAGTATGGAGCCGATAGAGCTTATCAGGTTACCGTAAATAAATATAAAAATGAGTTCAACAATACCTTTCAACAGCCAGAGTATTTCCTTGTTGAAGCAACTGAAAATCCGCCTGACCAAAATCAACCGTCTGTTTCTTGTTACCGTCATTATACCGACAGCTCTTTCAATCATCTACTTTGGCATTATTGCGAGTGATGTTTATATCTCTGAGTCTCGGTTTGTTGTTCGAAATCCGGAGCGTCAGATTCCCACCGGTCTGGGAGCCATTATCCAGGGGGCTGGATTTTCCCGTTCTCAGGACGACACCTACAATGTTCAGGAATTTATGCTCTCCCGTGATGCGTTACGTAAAATCAACCATCAGATCAATCTCCGGGAGGCTTTCGCCAGAAGTGGTATTGACATCTTCAGCCGATTTAATGCGTTAGGTTGGGATAACAGCATTGAAGCGTTGTTTCGCTTCTACCTGAATCATGTTGAAATTAACTTGAACACATCATCCTCAATCGCAGTCCTCAAAGTCAGGACCTTCAATACGGATGACTCGTATCGTATTAATGAAATGTTGTTGCAGATAGGAGAGCAATTCATCAATCGGCTCAATGAACGCGGACGGCAGGATCTTATTCGCTTCGCCTCTTCCGAAGTGGATGTCGCTGTAGAAAAATCAAAAGCAGCGGCAAGAAAGCTTTCGGCTTTTCGGAACAAACAAGGAATATTTGATCCCGAAAAACAATCCGGACTGCAATTGCAGCAAATTTCAAAATTGCAGGATGAGCTGATTGCAAGTAAAACACAGCTTAGTCAGGTACAGGCGTTCACTCCCGAAAGTCCTCAACTGCCTGTTCTGAAAAACAGGATAGGGAGTCTTCAGGCCTCGATAGAGAGTGAAATGGCTAAAGTGGCTGGCGGTGGCACATCCCTCACTAATAAAGCAGTTGAATACGAACTGCTTGTTTTGGAACGCACAGTGGCCGACAAGCAGCTTGCTGCAGCAATGGCTTCTCTGGAACAAGCCCGGAGTGATGCCCAGCGAAAGCAGCTTTACCTTGAGCGTATTGTACAGCCGAATAAACCTGATATAGCAATTGAGCCATACCGGCTGAGGGGTATCCTGAGCATTTTTCTTTTGGGATTGGTTGTCTGGGGCATATTGACCATGCTGATTGCCGGAATCCGTGAACATCATGACTGACCAGATGCAACCAATACTCCACGAAACCTCTTTGCTCCGGTCATTCAGGATTCAGATGCGGGTTATCGGGGCCCTTTTAATGCGTGAAGTGCTGACCAGGTATGGCAGGCACAACATTGGGTTCTTATGGCTTTTTATCGAGCCAATGTTATTTACCTTAGGGGTCACGGCTTTATGGACCTTTTCAAATGCTCATCATGGTTCAAATATTCCCATTGTAGCATTTGCGGTTACTGGTTATTCATCCGTATTACTCTGGCGTAATATGCCAGGGCGCACCGTTGGGGCGGTTGAGCCGAACTTGTCGCTTATGTATCATCGCAATGTAAAAATCATTGACGTTTTTGCAGCCCGATTGCTGCTTGAGGCTGCGGGTGCTACAACCTCATTTTTTGTGCTTTCCATCTTATGGATTTCTATTGGCTGGATGCAGCCTCCGCAGGATATTTTAAAAGTTTT
>CAIVCU010000079.1 GCA_903904495.1 uncultured Chlorobiaceae bacterium | reverse complement strand
CATGATAAAGGGCGTAATGAGGAGTATTTCTTTATAATACAAAATATTACCCTTTCTTCAAGATGCTAACTTATTACTTCTTATAAAGATATAGTATTCCCTAATAAATAGAGGTGCCCATTAGTTAAACCTCTAATCACCCATCTTCCTCCGGGTCAGCGGAACGGGTTGTCACACCGCACTCATATAGCGGGATACTGAATAGTTATTGAACAGATGCGATGGTAACAGATCGTAGTAGAGTTGTTCATAGTTATTGACCATACACTCTCTTGAAAAACGCTGTTCAAACTCCTTGCGGCAGGTTTTTCTCGATAACTGGTCAATATGATGAATCGCATTGATAAAGTCCATACGGATTGTTACAGATAAAACCGGTCAGCCAATGGGCAAGGCTGTATATATCGTCCATTAAATCCAGCGGTGTTCTTTGTGCCTTGACCATGGGATCTCCTTGTATATGATTAAACAAGCGGATCCGGGGCTGTTAATCGTTTGGAACCCGTTTGAATTAAATCTCAGTCACCATTCAGTTTTTAATTTTGTCAGCTATATCCTTAATGGAGGCACTTAATGAGCGCAACGCACTCTCAACACCGTCCTTGAATTTCTCCCAAACATCCTCTCCGGCTTCATCCAGCTCCTTCAGTTTCTTTTTGGCATCATCAACGGCTTTTTCAAGATGATCAACCTGTTCAGCAAACGTAACATGGGTGTCTGGTTTACAATCCTTAACTTTGGCCTTGAATTCAGCAAGTCTGGCCTGCGCAAGATCCACTTCAGCCTCTGCTTTCTTTTTGTAGGCATCTTTTTCACTCATGGCAAAAGGAAGCTGCTTGTTTCTGCAGCTTCCCTTGACTGTTTTCGTGTTCATTGAATCAGACGCTTGCATTTGCAGCATTTTCATGCAGCAATAGTCTTATCTGTCACGGTTTTCATCACTGCGCTGCTGGTCCAATTTTCTCTTGTTGTTTTCATCGCTGCGCTGTTGATCCAATTTTCTCTTGTTGTTTTCATCGCTGCGCTGCTGGTCTAGGTTTCTCTTGTTGTTTTCATCACTGCGTTGCTGATCAAGATTTCTCTTGTTGTTTTCATCGCTGCGTCTCTGTTCCAAGGTTCTCCTGCTTTCGATACCACGATACTCAGTATCCCGGAACCTCCTGATATCATCCAGACGATGTCTTCTTATAGTGGGTGGAAGCTGGTTTTCCCTGACATTCATCCACGGGCCACGGTAGTCAGAAGACCGATACCATAAACCGTTCTGGTTCAGGTAATACAAATTGCCGTAGTAGACAATATCATAAGGGCTTCCTACGGCTACTGAAAATCCAAGATCTCTCAGTTCGACAAACTCAGGCCGGCTACCGATTCTGACATTCAATTCCGCCTTGGCATCGCCAGCCGGATTACCGAGAAGCATTCCGGCGATTCCTACAGCTATCCAAATAGTTTTTTTCATCATTCCTTACTCCTGTTACTATGTTTTTAAGTCAATATTTTCATTGAATCCCTAAGCAGTCATGAAAAATAGAGTACACTGCCAGGCACTCTTTCAGTATTGCTAAATACGTCGGCCCTGAAGGACACGAATCACGATTACCACGATTGCGATAACCAGAAGGCCATGAATAAGCCCCCCCATCGTGTAAGATGTAACAAGTCCTAAAAGCCAGAGGACAATCAGAATCACAGCGATAGTTTCAAGCATTTCTCTCTCCTTTTGATGGCGAAGACAAGGATCAAAGTCAAATAGACCAACGTCTATCAATCCCTCTTATTGTATACAATTATTATATATAATCAGTTCATAAAAACACTATTATTTCAAAAATAAGCACTTTATTATGTTGGATATTGAATTTATATATATAATATAAGTGTGTAATCTATAGGGGCGCAGTTGTTTCAAACCCGATGTCGAAGAGGGCGTTTATACCCTTACACAAAGCCAATGCGTCAATAAAACTTCAAGGAGAGTATCATGAACGGAAATCCGAAAATCATTGAAAACCTCAACGCCTTGCTTGCGGATGAGCTGACAGCTATTAACCAATACGTCGTGCATTCTGAAATGTGCAGCAATTGGGGATACGAAAAACTGCACAAAGCCGATGAAAAACGTGCAATCGATGAAATGAAACATGCCGAGAAGCTTATTGCGAGGATTCTCTTCCTCGAAGGAATTCCAGTCGTCAGCCACCTCAAAAAAATTTCAATCGGTTCAGATGTTGCCGCACAGCACAAAAACGACATGAATTCAGAAGTCGAAACAATAGCCATGTACAATAATGGCATAAAGCTTGCAACAGAGGTCGGTGACAGTGGTACCCGAGAACTGTTTGAATCAATTCTCAAAGATGAAGAGGGGCACCTTGATTGGCTTGAAGCACAGATTAACCAGATCAGCCAAATGGGTATCCAGAACTATCTCGCTGATCAACTCGGATAACTCATGACCGTTATGAAAAAAGTGCTGGTTGCCGGTGCATCAGGATATTTAGGCCGATATGCAGGTATTCCAAATGATAGCATCGTGTAATATGAGGAGGCTGTCAAGGCAAACAAGTTTCTTGTGATCGCCCATGGTAGAGCCGATGATGCAGAAAATGCAAGGAAAATCCTCCATGCAGCAAATGGTTTTGAAGTTGCTGTCCATGACCTGAAAAAATGATGGGCAAGATAGAAAATCTAGCGTATCAGGTTACAGAATATGCTTGACGAATCCTATGCCTTGGAGGAATAACAATGAGTACTGTTTTTTTATTTCTATTGGATGTATTCCCCGAAACTTCGTTTTGGAAAGAATTGATAAAAAATGAATTCATGCCCAGTAGCTCTGCTGCTGGGAAGTTGATTTAAAGATTTAACAGAAGAAGAACTATGAATAAAAAATTCTGGATGGCTGCTGGAGTAGCAGGCATGTTAATCGGTGTATCACCTGCCGTTTCTCAAGCGGAAATCAACGTAGGTGTCGGTATTGGGAGACATTCCTCATTTGTTATCAATACAAGACCAACTTTTATCTATGTGCCGGATCTTGGCTTTACTGTAGCAGTTGGGAGTCCTTATGATTACTATTACTACGACAATTTCTACTATATCTACGATGACGGCTACTGGTACAACTCTTCATATTACAACGGACCTTGGATTGGCATCGATATTGGCAGACTTCCCTCAATGCTGAGGAGACATGGCATTGAAGATATAAGAAGGTTCCGTGATATCGAATATCGCAGGCATGACCAGACGTACTGGCAGGGTAGGGATCAGAATCACAACATAGGCCACAGAAACGGAATCAATAATGGTGGTCATGGAGGCCAAGTACACGGTGGACAAAGTCATAGTGGACAGAGTTATGGTGGACAAAGCCATGGTGGGCAGAGTCATGGAGGCCAAGTACACGGTGGACAAAGTCATGGTGGACAGAGTT
>CAIVCU010000078.1 GCA_903904495.1 uncultured Chlorobiaceae bacterium | reverse complement strand
GGCCTTTAGGTGTGTGTGGGTGGACGATAGTGGATTCGAACCACTGACCTCTACAGTGTCAATGTAGCGCTCTAACCAACTGAGCTAATCGTCCCTTTCGAATGGGTCGAAATATAGAATATCATTTATAAAATGCAAAGGAGACAAACCCCTGTTTTGCACTTTATGCGATTTTTTTCTGCTTCCTGGTGCCTGAAACATACTCCGGAGCAGCTTTATTCTCTATCGTGTCGGCCGTAATAATGCATTTGTGGATACCTTTCATCGAAGGCAACTCAAACATGATGTCGATCATCACATTTTCAAGCACGGAGCGCAGTGCCCGGGCCCCGGTTCCCCTCTCGATAGCAATCCCGACAACTTTGTCCAGAGCCTCATCGGTAAACTCAAGATCAACTCCATCCATTTCAAACAGCTTTTTGTACTGCCTGGTAATGGCGTTTTTAGGCTCTACAAGAATGTTACGCAATGCCTTTGCATCAAGCATTTCAAGGGTCGAAATGACCGGCAGGCGCCCGATGAATTCCGGTATCAGCCCATACTCGTGCAGATCGTCCTGCATGACAAGCTTCAGGATTTCAGGATCGTAGCCAGTCTGACCATGCTTAACCTTTGCACCGAAGCCCATTGACGATTTTGAGACCCTTCGGGCAATCAGACGGTCAAGGCCTTCAAACGCGCCTCCGCATATAAAGAGAATGTTCTTGGTGTTGATGTTGATCAACTGCTGTTCGGGATGTTTACGACCTCCCTTTGGCGGAACGCCAACTACAGCACCCTCAAGAATCTTCAAAAGAGCCTGCTGTACACCCTCGCCGGAAACATCGCGGGTAATTGAGACATTGGCCGATTTACGGGCAATTTTATCAATCTCGTCAACATAGATAATGCCGCGCTCTGCACGCTCAAGATTAAAATCAGAAGCATGAAGCAGACGGGCAAGAATGGTTTCGACATCATCACCGACATAGCCGGCTTCAGTCAACGAAGTAGCATCTACAATTGAAAACGGAACTTCAAGAAGATTGGCAAGCGTCTGGGCAAGAAGAGTCTTTCCCGTACCGGTAGGTCCGATAAGAAGAATATTGCTCTTCTCAATAACAACGCCATCGTCATCCCGCGTCCATTCCTGTGACTCGATCCTTTTATAATGATTGTATACCGCTACCGAAAGCGATTTTTTGGCAGTCTCCTGACCCACAACATACTGGTCGAGGGAGTCCATGATAGCTTTCGGGCTTACCAGACGCGGCTGAAACGGCTTCTCAGAAGGTCGCTCAGGCTGCTGTATGGCACTGAGCTCCTTGCGCAATATCTCATAGGAAGTTTTTATACAACGGTCACAGATAAATGCTCTCGGACCCGCAACCATACTGGCTGACTCCTGTGCACTTCTTCCGCAGAATGAACAGAAAACCTGGTCGGTACTGTTACCGTTACCACCCCTTGCTTTACCTTTTCCCGTTTCTCTTTCTCTTGTCATGAAACACTCAAGCCTTCAATATGTTAATAAAGCAGTTCTTCAAAATCCCATATTTGCCAGACTGTCCAGCACATGCTGAATGGTCATGCTCAATTTGGGATGGCCGGCCTCAAAATGATCAACAGCCTCACCCATTCGCTCCATAAGAGATTCGTTTTCATGAATGTCTTCACCTACCTCTTCAGAAACAAGCTTGCTTATATCCTCTCTGAGGTTCGTTAAAACCGCCAGTGTGGTTGTATCTACGGAATCAACCTGTTCAAGCTCCTGGTGAAGCGTTTCGAGGAGTTCCCTGAGTTTTTGCTGTTCCATAAGCCGACTTGATTAAAAAGATATTCATTAATGTACGGGCTATAACGTATAAACTCCCTCAATCGTTTAGGGCAGGCTTGTTTCACCCATCAAGAACCGGTCACACTCACGTGCGGCGCCTCGACCTTCCTGGATTGCCCAGACAACAAGACTCTGTCCACGGCGGGCATCACCGGCAGCAAATATGCGTTCGCGGTTGGTGAGATATTTTTTGTCGGTAGCCTTTATATTTGATCGTTCATCCTGTGCAACCTGAAGCTGCTGCAGGAGATGCTCATCAGGCCCGATAAAGCCCATGGCAAGCAGCACAAGTTCGGCTGGAATAATCTGCTCGGTTCCTGCAACAGGAAGAGGAGCATATCTTCCATCTGTTTTAACCCACTCCACCTCGGAAACCTCAACGGCTTTCAGTGCTCCCTTTTCGTCGGCAAGAAATTTTTTGGTCATCATCGAATACTTTCTCGGATCTTCACCCTGCACAAGTGCCGCTTCCTCCTGTCCGTAATCGACTTTAAAGGTTTTCGGCCATTCGGGCCAGGGGTTGTCGAGCTGACGCTCAAGCGGCGGCTTAGGCATAATTTCGAGCTGTATGACGCTCTTACACCCCTGGCGCAATGATGTCGCGACACAGTCTGTACCGGTATCTCCGCCGCCGATAACAACAACATTTTTTCCTGCTGCAGACAGAACCGGGGCACTCTCTTCAAGCAGGGCTGTGGTGCTTGAGCGAAGAAAATCCATTGCGAAATGGATGCCCGGAAATTCGCGGCCCTCGGCAGTTAGATCACGGGGTTTGGTTGCGCCTGTACAGAGTACTACAGCATCAAACTCTTCGAGCAGCTTATCGGCCGGATAATCGACACCAACCTCGGTGCTTTCCATGAAAATGACGCCCTCTTCTTTCATCAGATCAATTCGGCGCCCGACAACCCGCTTCTTGTCGAGTTTCATGTTCGGAATACCAAACATCATGAGACCCCCGATACGCTCATCCCGCTCGAAAACCGTTACGCTGTGTCCGGCTTTGTTAAGCTGGTCAGCACAGGCAAGTCCGGAAGGACCGGAACCAATAACGGCAACCCTTTTCCCGGTTCTATAGGCAATTGTCTTCGGTTCCACCCAGCCTTTGGCAAATGCATGCTCAATAATCGAGCACTCTATGTTCTTGATGGTGACCGGAGGCTCAACAATCCCAAGAACGCAGGAGCCCTCACACGGGGCCGGACAGACCCTTCCTGTAAACTCAGGGAAGTTATTGGTTTTCATCAACCGGTCATAAGCCTCATGCCAGAAACCTTTATAGACGTAGTCATTCCATTCGGGAATAAGATTGTGGATCGGACATCCGCTCGTCATCCCGCTCAGCATGAACCCGGTGTGGCAGTAGGGTGTACCGCAATCCATACAGCGAGCACCCTGTTTCTGCAATTCCGATTCAGGCATCTCCTTATGGAACTCCTGCCAATCTTTTATTCTTTCGAGAGGCTCCCTGTCAGCAGGCAATGCTCTCTGGTACTCCATAAAACCTTTAACTTTGCCCATATCAATAGTTTAATCTTTTCAAAACAGGACTCTGCGGCCCTTTTTCGATATCAATTTCCTGAAACACGCGCCGGATCATGAACATTTTTTTCGAACGATGCCATAACAGCTTCGTCACCGGTGATCCCTGCAGCCTCAATTTCGGCCATCGCATCAAGAGCCCTCTGGTAATCATGCGATATAACCTTGACGAAACGCTGGCGCAGAATATCCCTGTCTGCTAGAATTGCCCGGCCAAGTTCGCTTCCTGTATACTCAACATGCCTTTCAATCATGGACTGAACTCCTGCAAGTTCCATCGGGTCATCAACCGAATAGAGTCCGACCATCTCATGGTTGCAGTTTTCGGCAAATGTACCCTCCACATCGTAGACATAGGCTATACCGCCCGACATGCCGGCAGCGAAGTTCCGTCCGGTTTTTCCGAGAATAATTACGGTTCCGCCGGTCATATATTCGCAGCCATGATCACCTATAGCCTCGACAACAGCATTCAAGCCGCTGTTACGAACACAAAAGCGTTCGCCAGCCATTCCTCTTATAAAGGCTTCACCGGAAGTTGCGCCGTAAAAACCGACATTACCGATAATGATATTCTCTTCCGGTACGAAAGAAGAGCCTTTTGAGGGATAGACAACAATCCGGCCACCGGAAAGTCCCTTACCTACATAGTCGTTGGCATCACCTTCAAGTTCGAGCGTCATGCCGTTCGGAATAAATGCACCGAAACTCTGACCGGCAGAACCGGAAAATTTCAAATGGATAGTATCATCAGGCAGTCCTTCAGATCCATATGCTTTAGTGACTTCATAGCCGACAAGCGTACCGACAACCCTGTTGGTGTTGCGGATCGTAAGCGTACTGAAAACCTTTTCCTTTCTTTTGATAGCCGGCTCGCAAATGGAGAGCAGCATGGTGCGGTCGAGACTGTCGTCAAGACCATGCTCCTGATCAATGGTGCAGTAACTGGTTTCCAGTTCGTCAGCCTCCGCCTTGTAGAGAATCTTGGAAAGATCGATACCATGAGCTTTCCAGTGATTGACCGATTTTTTCATGGAGAGCAGTTCGGCATGACCGACAAGTTCATTGATTGAACGAACACCGAGACGCGACATGTACTCCCGTACGCCCTCGGCAAGAAAGCGCATGAAGTTTTCAACATGCTCCGGTTTGCCTTTGAAATGCTTGCGAAGTTCCGGATTCTGGGTGGCAACACCAACTGCACAGGAATCGTCCTGACAACAGCGCATCATAACACAACCCATTACGACAAGAGTTGTGGTGGCAAAACCAAACTCCTCAGCACCAAGCAGGGCTGCAATAACAATATCACGTGCGGTTTTAAGCTGACCATCAGCCTCAACAACAATCCGGCTGCGCAGATTGTTGAGTACAAGCGTCTGGTGGGCTTCAGCAAGACCGAGTTCCCATGGCATGCCTGCATGCATGATACTTGAAACCGGCGACGCGCCTGTTCCGCCATCATGACCGCTGATAAGCACAACATCAGCATGAGCCTTGGCAACACCAGCAGCAATAGTGCCTACACCAACGGTAGAAACAAGCTTGACGTTGATACGTGCCGTATGGTTGGCATTTTTCAGGTCATGTATAAGCTGCGCAAGATCCTCGATTGAATAGATATCGTGATGGGGTGGTGGCGAAATCAAACCCACACCGGGGGTTGAATGACGAACCTTGGCTACCCATGGATAGACTTTGGATCCCGGAAGCTGTCCGCCTTCGCCTGGCTTTGCTCCCTGAGCCATCTTGATCTGAATCTCGTTGGCACTGGCAAGATATTCACTGGTAACACCGAACCTTCCGGAGGCAACCTGCTTGATGGCAGACATTCTCGAATCGCCGTTGGCATCCCTTTTGAAGCGTTCCGGATCTTCGCCGCCTTCACCGGTATTGCTCCTGCCTCCAAGCCTGTTCATGGCTATGGCAAGTGTTTCGTGAGCCTCCTGACTGATGGATCCATAAGACATGGCTCCGGTCTTGAACCTTTTGAAAATAGCTTCAACCGGCTCTACTTCCTCAATCGGCACAGGATGCTTGCTGAACTTGATATCCATCAAGCCGCGGATTGTACAGAGATGCTCGCTCTGGTCGTCTATAAGATTCTCATATTTTTTAAACAGCTCATAGTTGCTGGTTCTGCATGAGTGCTGCAGAATATGGATGGCCTCAGGGCTGAACAGATGATATTCGCCGTTATACCGCCATTTTCTTTCACCTCCGGCTTCAAGACCGCGATTAACCTTGTTGCCTGTAGGTGGAAAGACCGATTCATGACGTTTGCGAACCTCTTCAGCTACTATATCTATCCCGATGCCTTCAATACGGGTCGGAGTCTTGGTAAAATAAGCGTCAACAAGCTGGGTATTGAGACCGACAGCCTCAAATATCTGGGCGCCGCGGTAGCTCTGGATTGTTGAAATACCCATCTTAGCCATTGTTTTCACAACACCCTTGACAGCGGCCTTGATATAATTTTTAACTGCACCCTTCTCATCCAGTTTTATCTGACCTGATTCGACGAGTGAATGGATTGTTTCAAAAGCCATGTAGGGATTGATTGCACCTGCGCCGTAACTGATCAACATGGCGAAGTGATGCACAGCCCTTGGCTCAGCCGATTCAAGCACCAGGCCGATCTTTGTCCTTATACCTGCATTGATAAGGAAGTTGTGCAGGCCTGAAACAGCAAGCAAAGCCGGAATCGGTGCACGATCTTTTTCGATCTCTCCCTTGTCGGAAAGGATAATAATATTGACTCCCTTGCCTGCCGCCTGTTCAGCATGGCGGTAAAGATCCTGCATGGCCGATTCAATCCCCTTGCCGCCTTGCGATACTTCGTAAAATATCGGAAGAGTAACAGCTCTGAAACCGGGTTGTTCAATACCCCGGATTTTTTCAAGGTACTGGTTGGTTAAAATAGGATGAGGCAGCCTGATCCTGCGGCAATTCACCTCTGACGGTTCAAGCAGCTGGCCTTCGGTGCCAAGCATTACCGTTGTGGAAGTTATAAGCTCCTCCCGAAGTGAATCAATCGGCGGATTGGTGACCTGGGCAAAAAGCTGTTTGAAATAGTCGTACAGCAATTTCGATTTATTTGAAAGCACAGCCAGAGGTGTATCGTTGCCCATCGACCCTACAAGCTCCACCCCTTTCTCGCTCATCGTCTTTATCTGCAGGTAGATATCTTCCTGAGTATAACCGAACACCTTCTGGCGCGCGGTCAGGCTGTACTTGTCCTCATCAGGGTTTTTAAGCTGAGGATGGTCTTCAAGTGCCTCCAGGTCAATGGTATTACGTGAAATCCACTCACCATAAGGCTGTTCACCGGCAATGCTCTGCTTAATCTCTTCATCGGAAATAATGCGGCCTTCAACGGTATCGACAAGAAACATTTTGCCTGGCTGGAGACGATCCTTTTTGAGAATCCGTTCCGGAGCAATATCAAGCACTCCGACCTCTGATGCCATAATAACAAGGTCATCCTTTGTGATATAGTAACGTGAAGGGCGAAGGCCATTACGGTCAAGTACGGCGCCGATCTGAGCCCCGTCAGTAAAGGTTACCGATGCAGGTCCGTCCCATGGCTCCATAAGACAGCTGTGGAACTCGTAGAAGGCTTTTTTCTCCGGGGACATCGCATTGTTGCCTGTCCAGGGTTCCGGAATAATCATCATGGCTGCATGTGCCAGAGAACGACCTGAAAGGACGAGAAACTCAAAAGTATTGTCGAGAATGGCCGAATCGCTGCCATCCTCCATAATTACCGGCTTGATATCCTCAAGTGCATCACCGAATACTTGCGAACGGATGGTTTTCTCCCTTGCGTTCATCCAGTTGACATTGCCCCTGAGCGTATTGATCTCACCGTTATGGCTGAGATACCGGTAGGGATGCGCCCTGTCCCAGCTTGGAAATGTATTTGTACTGAAACGGGAGTGCACCATGGCAATGGCACTTTCCATTTCAGGATCATGCAGTTCAGGATAAAACTCTCCTACCTGCTCTGGCAGAAGCATGCCCTTATAAATAATAGTCCTGCCGGAAAGACTTGAAATATAGAAATAACTGCTACCGAGAAGTCCTGCTGTGTATTTGACGCGCTTCGTTATGCGGCGGCGGATGATATAGAGCTTCCTTTCAAATTCAAGTTCTGAAGTAATATCTTTGCCCCAGCCTACAAAAAGCTGTTTGACAACGGGCTCTTCAGAGCGTGCTGTTTCACCAAGGGTAGCGTTGCTGGTCGGAACTTTTCTGAACCCGAGAAATTTCTGACCTTCTGCCTGAATCATCAAACGGCAGATATCTTCAATAGCACGCCTCTGAGATATATCCGGAGGCAGAAAGAGCATTCCTACGCCATATTGATTTTCCGGGGGAAGTTCAATATTTCTTTCTGCACAAACTTTTCGAAGAAACTTGTCAGGGATCTGAAGAAGAATTCCTGCTCCATCACCGGTATTCTTTTCACAGCCACAGGCTCCGCGATGTTTCAGATTCTCATTTATTTTTAAGCCCTGCTCTACAATTTCATGGGACTTGACGCCTTTGATATGGGCAACAAACCCTACACCGCAGGCATCATGCTCAAACTGAGGATCATAGAGCCCCGCATTTATCTTAACGTTCATATTTTCAGGCACAACTTTTCAAACAGTTTCAAAAAAAAGGCGATCGACAAATCAAAGTGCAGAATATAAAAGTTTTTTAACAAAACAACCTACCACAGCTTTACGGGGTTGATCTATGCTTTTCCCTGACTGGCTACAGCGTCAACAGCCTTTTTCAGGGCATCCTGATCTCCGAGATAATAACTTCTGATAGCATTAAGGTTATCATCAAGCTCATAGACCAGTGGAATGCCCGTCGGGATGTTCACACCGACAATATCCTCTTCGGAAATATTATCAAGATATTTGACCAGTGCACGAAGAGAGTTTCCATGAGCCGCTATGATGACCTTCCGGCCCTTACGGATTTCCGGCGCTATTGTTTCATGCCATAGAGGGAGAAAACGGTCCACGGTATCTTTCAGACATTCACTGAGCGGAATCTCCGATTCATCGAGAGCTGCATAGCGGGGATCTGCACCGGGATAGCGCTCATCACTTTTCTCAAGCACAGGAGGCGGTGTATCGTAACTTCTCCGCCATACAAGCACCTGTTCTTCGCCATACTTCTGCGATGTTTCAGACTTGTTTAGTCCCTGAAGGGCACCATAATGACGCTCGTTAAGGCGCCAGCTCTTGAAAACAGGAATCCACATCAAATCCATTGCATCAAGCACACTCCACAAGGTCCTTATGGCGCGTTTAAGAACCGAGGTGTAGGCAACGTCAAATACAAACCCTTCCTCCTGAAGCAGTTTACCGGCATATGCAGCCTCGGTCCTTCCCTGATCGCTCAGGTCAACATCATACCATCCAGTAAATCGGTTTTCACGGTTCCATTGACTCTCTCCATGCCGCAACAACACCAGTTTTATCATAGTAGTGATCCCCTTTTTCTGGATTCTTTTTAATTCCGGAAATATTTTCCTCGTTAGTTGGCCTGCAATTTAATATTCTACAAACCTTTTCTCAAACTTCATCCACACCATACCGTTAAACTTCTCCCGAAGAATGCTGCGGAGAGTTGTAAAGCAAGGCTTTTTCTAAGAAAAGTCTATAGATTTATAAATCGAAATATGATATCTTAAGTAATTTTTGGCGAAGGGTACCGGCAGCTCGCTTTCCGGATCCTTGTCACTCAGTGGTATGAATGATCTGTAAATGCTCTTATACTGATAAAAAGACAATGAACGTAGACAATTTCAGGTTACAAATAGGCGGAAAAGAATATGTGCCCATCATTATCGGTGGCATGGGAGTTAATATCTCAACAACCGAACTTGCCCTCGCTGCTGAAAAACTTGGCGGGATCGGCCATATTTCCGACGCCCTGATCGGCTATGTCTGCGACAGAATATTCAAAACATCGTATGTAAGCGGAAAAAGGAAAAAGTACGCAGCATACAGCGGCAACCCTGATAAATCTGCTGTGCTGTTTGACCTCGAAGAGCTGGCTGAATCACAAAAAAAGTATATCGAATATACGGTGTCCCAAAAAACCGGTAAAGGCGCGATTTTTTTGAACTGCATGGAAAAACTGACCATGAACAGTGCTGTCGAAACGCTGAGAGTCAGACTGTGTGCAGCCATGGATGGCGGCATTGACGGCTTGACCCTTGCCGCAGGCCTCAACCTCCGCACCCTTGACCTCATTCAGGCGCACCCAAGATTTCGCGACGTTAAAATCGGTATTATTATATCCTCAGTCAGGGCTCTTTCCATCTTTCTGAAACGGGCAGTACGCCTTGATCGACTGCCTGACTACATTATAGTCGAAGGACCACTTGCCGGAGGTCACCTCGGCTTTGGAGCAGATGACTGGCAGAAGGTTGATCTTCAGACCATCTTCGCTGAAGTTCTTGCTTTCCTGAAAAAAGAAGAGTTGAACATTCCGGTCATCGCTGCCGGTGGAATTTTTACAGGAACCGATGCTGTTGATTATCTTAAAGCGGGAGCTGCAGGTGTACAGGTTGCAACCCGATTTACCATAAGCAAGGAAGCCGGTCTGCCTTCAGAAGTCAAGCAGCACTATATCAATGCACGCGAGGAGGATATTGTTGTCAATATGGCGTCAACCACAGGTTATCCAATGCGGATGCTGACTGAGTCGCCGACATTGCGCTATGCAATAAAGCCGAACTGCGAAGGACTTGGCTATCTGCTTGAAAATGGCGGAACATGCACCTATATCGACGAGTATTACCAGGCGCTTGCAGCGAGGAAACCGGGTGAACCTCTTATTATCAAGGAGAAAACCTGCCTCTGTACTGGCATGGCTAATTATGATTGCTGGACATGCGGCCAATTGACATACCGCCTCAAGGAAACAACAAACAGACTGGCAAACGGGAAATGGCAGCTTCCAGCAGCAGAAGATATTTTTCTGGACTATCAATTCAGCCGTGACCACTCTATAAGACTCCCGAAACCGGAAACTATTTCTTAGAGGATTATACGGCAGGAAAAACGAGTATCTTACTGCAATAGAGAACTTCTTTTCTGACGGTTAAACCCCGTCTCAAAAAACTGCCGATATGAAAAGAAAAGCATACTCATTTTTGTATACCGCACTTCTGGCGGTCATACTCCTCTTGATTGTCTTCATAGTCAATCAGTTACATACGGCAGCAAAGCTTCTCGATTCATTCCACCCCTATGCGGGGATGGTTTTCCTTATTTTCAGCGCAGCACTCCTTTTTGCCGCACTTTTTACAACTATCCGGTTTTTTTCAATTCCGAAAGTTCCGCTGTTGCCGGAACATGAAAACACCAGGGAAATGGAAATCTATACCGGCTATATGGCTGGAAGATTGCCGGTTCACTCCATGCATCCGGATGCATCAAAACAGCAGAAAGATCAACGCTGGGTAAGAACCAACCTCAAGTTTCTCGAGGTCGACTCGCTCAACATCACCAAGCAGATTGCCACAAAAAACTTTTTTGTGGGGGCTTTTGCCCAGAACACCTCTTACGGAACAACCACTTCACTGATGAACAACATCAAGGTGATATGGAATATCTATACTATCCACAACCGCGAACAGCACCTGAGAGAGTTCATCAAGCTTGTTCGCTCAGTCTATGAATCCCTGCCGCTTTCTGATTTCAGAAAGGAGGAATTACCAGCCCACATCAAGCCTATTATACAGGCCTCATTCAGCAATACCCTGTCGTCTCTGCTGCCGGGTGGAAACCTGCTGACCCCGTTTTTTCTCAATCTTTTTCTTGCGGGCTCAACCAATACCTATCTCACCTGCCTTGCCGGTATTATCGCAACCCACCAGTGCCAGGCAATGACGGAAAAAGACAAAAAGGAAATTATTCAGCAAAGCATGTTTGAGGCCTCATTCATGCTGAAAGAGATCGTCAAGGAGTGCAATCCGATCCTCTCAGTAACCATCAGCAAGGCAGTCAAAAACGCCGGAATGGATAGCCTCGACACCATCCAGCAACCATCTACAGGAGGCGGCATAACTCAGGACATTGTTTCCCACCTTGCCAGCTCACTGAAACAGATTATCAGGGAGAACATAAGCACTAAACAAAGCGAAGAATAGGACGCATAAGTCCTATTCTTAAAAACTCTTATGGTTTCTGTCGCAACTCCCTGAAAAAATCCTGAAGCAGACTGCGGCATTTATTCTCCATAATGCCACCAAAAACCTCCGGCTGATGGTTGAGCTGCCCGCAACCGGTCACATTCATAACCGTTCCTGAAGCTCCCATTTTTGGATCATACGCTCCGAAAATAAGCCTCCCAACTTTTGCATTGACAATAGCTCCGGCACACATCGGGCAAGGCTCCAGAGTAACTGCAAGAGTACAATCATTGAGATACTTACTGCCGAGTGTTGCCATGGCCGAAGTCAGCGCAATCATTTCCGCATGAGCAGTAGCATCGCAAAGCGCTTCCACCTGGTTATACCCTTTTCCGATAACATGACCATTACTGTCAAGAACAACCGCACCTACAGGAACCTCCTTTCGTTCAAAAGCCTTTATTGCCTCGCGGAAAGCAAGCTCCATGCAATACGTAAATTCCATCATAATTATTGAATAAATATTGTTTTGTTGGTGCTCCAAGACTTTATCGTAATCGTATTTTTCATTATACTGTGGTCTTTGCGCAATTTCGGGCTTTCCCCGGCATTATTTTGCAAACTGTAGTCAGTAACCCAAGACCCAACAATATGAACATTCATGAATATCAAGGCAAGGATATCCTGAGAAAATTCGGGGTTGCCGTACCAAAAGGAATTGTAGCATATTC
>CAIVCU010000077.1 GCA_903904495.1 uncultured Chlorobiaceae bacterium | reverse complement strand
CTCCTGCCAGGTCAGACATCGATACCCGGTAACCTTTTCCAGATCTCTTGCAAGAGACGCGTCGTCAAGGGGATTGTCTACTTTCAGTGCTATGCCCGAAACCTTGTTTGCGGGCAATCCCTCTATGATCTGACCAAGCTTGAGAGAAGCCAGAACACTGTTATCGACGGCATTAACACCGGAAAAATAAATACCTGCCACCTTACACTGTCTGCTCTTTCCTGACGCAGGAATGATAACAACATCATCATTCAACTTGAGATTCATATCCCTCGCTACTGTACGCCCCACAAGAAGCGCGTTGGCCGTTTTTTCAAACATAGCGATGTCACCCGAAAGCAGTTTTTTCCGGATACCACTGATGGCATCTTCTTTATCAATAAGTACACCTTTGAGAAGCAGAGGCTGGTTACGACTTCCTTTAACAGCCATTACCTGTGAATCCACATAAGGCGAGGCTGCAAGTACATGTTTTTTATACTGCGGCAAACTGAAAACAGTGAGAATCTGACGATAATTCCGTACCTCCTCGGGCTCCTGCTTCTGAATATTATTTTCAACGAATGCCACACCGGACTTACTCTCTCGCTCAAGAATATTCACAGGCATGGGGCGCATTTTCTCCCCCTTCACCGTTATATGCGGTGCTACATTCACAATGGTCTCAATAAAGGAATCGAGCAAGCCCCGTGTAAGGGAATTGGTGGTAATCAGAACCATCGTACTGATGGCAACACCGAAAATAGTAGTCAATGTCTGCCGGTGTCGTCCAAGCAGATGACGTATAGCTATATCAAACAATGTTTTCAGCATGATAACCCTATTGAGACATACGGTAACAGGTTATGGTATATTTTTATTAAGTTATACTTTCAACATAAAGTATTACAAATTCTGCAAGGAACGTATCCTTTCTGCATGATCAACCGCAATGAGCGAGAGCAACAGCAATAATATAACAATCGAGCGCAAGCACAGCCACGTAGAAATATGCCTGCATGGAGATGTCGCCTTTAACCGGAAAACCACAGGGTTTGAACGGTTTGATTTTGAACATAACGCTCTCCCTGAAATTTGTTTTTCCGACATTGACCTCTCCACAACCTTTCTCGACAAAAAAATCAGTGCGCCGTTGATGATCTCATCCATGACTGGAGGTTACAGCGAAGCTGCTGCCCTGAACCGGCACCTTGCAGAAGCCGCTGAACATTTCAGGATTCCTCTTGGGGTTGGCAGCATGCGACAGGTGCTTGAAAATTCATCATACCGCGAAAGTTTTGCCATTGTAAGAAAATATGCCCCATCTGTACAGATTTTTGCCAACATCGGCGCTCCTGAAATCGCAAAAGGTCTTACTGATACTGAAATCAGCACCATGCTTGAGCTTCTGCAAGCTGATGGCCTGATCGTACACCTCAATGCAGCACAGGAAATCTTTCAACCTGAAGGAAACACTGATTTCCGGCACGTTCTTGAACAGCTTTCCATCATCACCGCAAAAATCCCAATCCCTGTTATTGTCAAAGAGGTAGGATGCGGTATCTCTGCATCTGCTGCCCTGCGGCTCATTGAGGCCGGCGTAAAAGTTATTGATGTCGCCGGAGCAGGAGGAATAAGCTGGCAGAAAGTTGAAGAAATCCGGTATACAAGACAATTCGGACAGGAAACCCGTTTCAGCACACCGGCTCTTGAAGAGCTGCTCAACTGGGGAATCCCTACGGCTCAATGCCTGCTTGATATCAGTGCCCTCAGAAAAGAGCATTCAGCATTCAAGACCATTGAAATCATTGCTTCAGGAGGAATCCAATGCGGCACAGATATTGCTAAATCACTGGCACTTGGTGCACAGATTGCAGCTTCTGCCAGATGTATGCTCAAAGCCCTTCATCAGGGAGTTCTCAAAGAAACTATAGCAACTTGGTTGAACGATCTCAGGACTGTCATGTTTCTTACCGGTTCCGCCAACATAGAGCAGCTTCGGAATACAAGTCTTATTATTAAACAATGACCAATTTCATAATGAATATGCATCTAACTCAGGAACTAGTCGAAAAAAAGTACCATCTCTACCACTCGAGAATCAACGATGCTCTCGGAGCCTGTTTTGAAAAGGAGTTCCCAGCCACTCTTTATGCACCTGCCAGATACATTCTTGAAGGAAACGGCAAGAGAATCCGTCCATTTCTTACGCTTCTTGCCTCAGAATCAATATGCGGCTCTTCGGAAACAGCTCTCAATGTTGCGCTTGCCGTTGAGGTTCTCCATAACTTTACCCTGATTCATGACGACATTATGGACCAGGCAGAACTCCGCCACAGCAGGCCGACCGTTCATAAACAATGGAACATCAATGCCGCCATTCTGACTGGTGACATGATGATTGCCTATGCCTATGAACTCGCATTGCAGGCAAAAACAAACAGGCATGCAGAACTGATTCATATCCTGAATCATGCAAATATAACAATTTGTGAAGGTCAGGCACTCGATATGGAGCTTGAAGAAAAACAGGATGCCACAATTGCTGACTACCTCGACATGATTTCAAAAAAAACCGGTCGTCTTATTTCAGCCGCACTTGAAGCCGGCGGTGTTGCCGGTAATGCAACGAATGAACAACTTCAGAATCTTGTGCTGTTCGGCGAAAAAATCGGAAGGGCGTTCCAGATACAGGATGATTATCTTGACATCATGGCAGAAAACGGAAAGTCAGGTAAAATGCCGGGAGGTGACATCATCAATGGTAAAAAAACCTACCTGCTGCTCCGATCTCTCGAACGCACAACAGGCGCTGATCATGATCTTCTGCACTCCGTCATCATCAATAAAGGCATCAGTGCCGACAAGGTTTCTGATGTGAGAAAGGTCTATGAACGATGCGGAGTCCTTGAAGAGACTGCCGCACTGATCAATAGCGACACCGAGGAAGCTCTTACGGCACTTGACAATCTCCCTCATGCCGAAGGAAGGGAATACCTGAAAGGGTTTGCCAACATTCTCATGAAAAGAGACTTTTAACTTTCCATGGCGCTATCCCGACCCCGTTTTTCATGGAAAACACCATTTTACTGCTGGTACTGAGCCTTATACCTGGAATCGGACCGGCAAGAATCAAAGCTATCACAAAGCACCTGCATAACAGGCTGACGGATGTATTACACACCGATGTTGAAGAGCTTATGCAAATCACGGGAATCGGGGAAGCTCTCGCGCGACAGATTTACAATTTTCTTCACCATACCCGGACCCTCGAGACAGCAGAGAAAAGTGCTGAAGAGCAGATTTCAGCACTTCACCGCTATAACGCAACAGCAATCACTATTCTAGACCCGCTTTACCCTCCCCTTTTAAAGGAAATATATGATCCGCCTCCCTGCCTTTTTGTACGGGGAACACTGCCACCCGCCACCTCGCCCTGCATCGCAGTTGTAGGCACCAGACAGGCCTCACTCTATGGCAGACAAAGCACGACTCTCCTATGCCGGCACCTTGTCAACTGCGGAGTAAGCATCTACAGCGGTATGGCTTATGGTATTGATATGGCGGCACATACCGCAACTCTTGAACACGGAGGAGTAACCGTTGCTGTTCTTGCAACCGGTGTTGATACAATCTATACCGACCCCAAGGGAAAACTATGGCCAAAAATCATTGAACATGGCGCACTTATTTCAGAGGAATGGATTGGTTCAGCACTCTCTCCGGAAAAATTCCCTAAGCGCAACCGGATTATATCCGGAATATGTGCAGGAACCATTGTCGTGGAATCTGACTTGAAGGGAGGATCACTCATCACTGCCGCTACGGCACTTGAACAGAACCGTGAAGTTTTTGCGGTACCAGGAAGCATTTTTTCCCGAACCTCAAGGGGAACAAACAGGCTTATCCAGCAAGGGCAGGCCAAAGCAGTCATGAACGGGGAGGATATCATAGCCGAACTAGGCCCGCAATTTATAAAAAGTTATGCCGCAAGAACGGAGGCCGGGCAGAAAAGCTCTCCTTCCATAGACCTTACCTCGCAGGAACAGGCCATCCTGAACAGTATGGGTACAGAGCCCATGCATATTGATGCGCTGGCATCCGCAACAGCCATTGATATATCATCACTACTGGTACACCTTTTTGAGCTTGAGCTGAAAACTGCAGTCATTCAGCAACCGGGGCAATTGTTCCAGAGAAAAAGCATGCTGAACTGATAACCCTTTTACAAACAATTGCTTTCCTCCATGCCTTCATGAATGATGAGGGCTTTTCAGCTTTTTATAGTTTTTTAACAGGGAATTCTTACCTTTGAATGTATAATTGTGACCTCTTTGGCATTATACGGTATCGACCTTTAAACATGATAACCTTAACCATGAAATTGATGAAGCATTCAACAAGATTTATGACTATGTCTCGCCGTATCATTATGGCAGTTGCCCT
>CAIVCU010000076.1 GCA_903904495.1 uncultured Chlorobiaceae bacterium | reverse complement strand
GCTTTATAGACCACACTGCTCATATCCCCTTTATGGTACTCATTCGGCCCGTAGACATTGAAAAATTTCAGACCGGCAGCCTTGTCCAGAATATTCTGCTTCACTGCCCAGCGGTCAAAAAGATGCTTGGAATAGCCATACATATTGAGGGGACGGAGCACGTCCAGTCCTTCGATGCGATCGTTGTAACCGCTTTGTCCGTCGCCATAGGTCGCGGCGCTTGACGCATAAATAAGCCTGACATCATGCCCCAGGCAGAAAGCTGCGATTTTTTTTGAATAGTCAAAATTATTGATCAGCAGGTGATCAGCATCGGTTTCTGTTGTTGAACTGTTCGCTCCCATGTGGATTATAGCAGAGATTCTTTTCAGGGCATTTCTCTCAAGCAGATCGGGAAAAAGATCCTTGGAGATAAAATCTGTAAAGTGAAGTCCTGAAAGATTGCGCCATTTTCCAGTTGTTGTCGATCCCAGATCGTCAACGACAATAATATCTTCCGTCCCGTTGCGGTTAAGTTCCCAGAGCATGGCACTGCCTATAAATCCAGCTCCGCCGGTGATAATGATCATATGGAAACAAGGTATTGTTTAATGCAGGTATATCGAATATAAAGAGGCGGGTATAAAAACAAAAGACCGCTTTCAACTTTAAGCGGTCTTTCATAGAATGAGGTCAGGCTGTGGCTTGAAGAAGACCATCGTTGGCAAGAAGTTTCCTGCCCCAGTAAAGCCATAATCTTACAGTTTCAAGAGGTTTACCGACAATGTCGGATATCTGGCGATGTTTAAGGCCCGATATTTCACTTAAGAGAACCGAAAGTTTGACATCTGCAGCCCACTGCCTCAACGAATCAACCAGCTGAAGATGATTTTTACAGGGCTTCCCGCTGATACAGAAATCAGTGTGTTGTCCAAACTGATCAACATAGCACTTCCTGAATGTTTTAAGCAACTCGGTCTCTTGCGTCCTTGTGTTGGCGTAGAGATAGGTTTTGTTGACAAGGTCATGTGACACATTCTCATTGCCAGTCATCCAGTATGCAAGACTGTATATGTCGTCCAGAAGATCAAGAGGTGTTTTTTTAATCTGTGTCATTATCTCTCCGTTATATTGGATTAATTTTATCTTGTTTTAATTTATAAAAAAATTGAAGATTGTCCAGATTATTTTTCGTGAATTGTGTGAAAAAGATGTTTTTTAAATCATGTACAGTGTCCTTGTCGGCTTATCCATCCGTTTTAACAGATTTACAGAACGAAATACAGGTTTACCATGCAGAGAGATATCAAGAGTCTTCTTAACCCGGCATTACAGAATATTGCGACATACAAGGTTGAGGGCGGACAGCAGGCCGAGATCAAACTGAATCAGAACGAAAGCCCTTTTGACGTGCCGATGTGGCTCAAGGAAGAAATTATCAGTGAGTTTATCAAAGAGTCATGGAACCGCTATCCTGACATTCTGCCATACAGAGGCATGAAGGCTTATGCTGATTTTCTTGGTGTTTCAGCTGATTCGGTGATGATGAGTAATGGATCAAATGAGATGCTCTATACGATATTTCTTGCATGCCTTGGACCTGGCAGGACGGTTCTGATTCCCGATCCATCGTTTTCGCTCTACGAAAAAATAGCGCTGCTTCTTCAGTCTCGTATTGTCAGCGTTCCCATGCTTCCATCTCTTGATTTCGATACCGATGCGATTATTCGCGTTGCACGTGATGAGCAGGTTGATTTTATTGTTCTTTCAACGCCGAACAATCCTACAGGCAAATCCCTCTCTTTTGATGAAGTTCGACTGATTGCGGAGTCCTCAGATGCGATTGTACTTGTTGACGAGGCTTATATTGAGTTTTCCCGGCAGCGATCAGTTGTTGAACTGATTGACGGACTGCCGAATCTCGTTGTGCTCCGCACCATGTCCAAAGCTCTTGCTCTTGCCGGAATCCGGATTGGTTTTGCTATTGCAAACCCGGTACTGATGGCCGAGCTTGCCAAACCTAAAATTCCGTTTGCTTCCAGCAGGCTTGCCGAGATCACCTTGACCCGTGTGCTGGCTAATTACTCTCTGGTTACTGATGCGGTAACGTTCATTCTTCATGAGCGGGATAAACTCTATACTGAACTGCTTTCCATCGATGGCGTTGAACCCTTCCAGAGTGATACAAATTTTTTGATTATCAGGATCAGAGATGCAGTGTCGGTTTTCAAAAGCCTTCAGAGTGACGGTATTCTGGTGAGAAATGTATCCGGCTACAAGCTTATGGACAACTGTCTGAGGTTCAATGTCGGCCTCGTTGAAGAAAACCAGCGTATCATTAATAAACTCCGGACGATTTAACATGCAGGAGTTCAGAAAGCTTCATGGGTCCGAAATGAGCCGGTTGAGTGTGGAACAATATGCTGAAGCACAGAAGCACCCGATCGTTCTTATGCTGCATAATATCAGAAGTATGTGGAATGTTGGATCAATGTTCCGCACCGCGGATGCAGCAGGCATCGAAAAAATTATTCTTTCAGGTTATACAGCGACACCGCCAAGAAAAGAAATTGATAAAACCGCACTGGGAGCTCAGGAAACCGTTTTGTGGGAGTATCATCCGGATCCCCTTGAAATACTTTCCGGTATGAAAAAAGAGGGTATTCGAATCTGCGGACTTGAGATTACTGAAGGGAGTCGCCCTTATACATCGTTGGGCTCCGGTGTGTTTCCTCTCTGCCTTGTTGTTGGCAACGAAGTTGACGGTCTTGAAAAAGAAGTGCTTGAACGTTTGGGGGAAATTCGCAAGGCGGTGGGGTTGAACCTTGTCCTAGGGTTGATTGTCATCGCCGGGGCGGGTTTGGGCCGTTATTTGGGGTG
>CAIVCU010000075.1 GCA_903904495.1 uncultured Chlorobiaceae bacterium | reverse complement strand
GAGATGGCGGCAATGGAGCCAAGCAGAAGGCTCATGGTCTGTGTTGTGCTGCTGAGCATCTTCTGAATTTCAGTCATGTCCCTGATATTAAAGGAATCATCACCCTCTTTCAACCGGTGGCGTTTGATGATCAGCGCACTGATCTCGCTTTTAGCTTTTTCAATCAATGCAGGCGATGCGACTTCAACAAAAATGCCACTGAGATAATCTTTGCCAAGTACACGGTACATGGCTGTGTTTACCGGAATGATCACCACATCATCATCATCCTGTGGTCCGGAAAACCCTTTTGCCGGGGCTATGCCGATAACTGTGAAATTTATTCTGTTGATTTTTATAGTTTTTCCAAGCGGGTTGGTAGAGCCGAAGAGTTCCTTCACAACTGTCACTCCGACAATGGCCACCTTTTCACGGGTCTGGATCTCTTCACGGGTAAACCATCGACCGACCGATGGTATCGATGCACGCATCACGCCAAAATCAAAACCAACCCCGTTAAGGCTTGAGCTCCAGTTTTTGTTTCCATACACTATCCGGCCGCTGCCTGTTACTACTCCGGCCGCACTCTTCACCAGTGTGTGAAGCGCGGCAATCTCATCTACATCAATAAAGGTAAAGCGCGCAACAGCACCTGCTCCCTGGGCGGCACCCCTGATTTTGGCTGAACCACCTCTTATTGAAAGCAGATTGGAACCCATGGATTTCATCTGTTCCTGCATGGCAGCTTTGGCGCCTTCGCCAAGTGCGATCATTGCAATTACTGACGCAACTCCGACAAGAATTCCCAGTACGGAGAGAAAAGAACGCATCTTGTTGGCCAGAATTGACTGAAAAGCCTGTGCGATAAATCCGATAAATCGCCCGTTCTGCAATAATGAGGCTTTTCCAGACCCATGGATGTCAAAGCTGTTCTCTTTTTCAGCAACAACTGTTTTCTTAAATCCTGGTTTCCGTTCATCAGTAATAATGACGCCGTCCCTCATGGTAATGATCCGGTCGGCATACGCGGCGATATCGTTTTCATGCGTGACCATGATGATGGTTTTTCCCTCATCATGAAGGCGTTTAAAGATCTTCATGATCTCTATCGAGTTTTTTGTATCCAGGTTTCCTGTAGGTTCATCGGCAAAAATGATCAACGGATCACGAACCAGAGCCCTTGCTATGGCAACACGCTGCTGCTCGCCTCCTGACAACTGATTAGGCGTATGATCGATTCGTTCTTCGAGGCCTACCTGCCTGAGCCGCTCGACCGCCTGCTGACGAAAATCGCCTTCAACTCCGCTGTAGATATGCGGAAGGCGAACGTTCTCAACGATGCTCATCCGCTTAAGCAGATGAAACTGCTGAAACACAAACCCGGCGACATTATTGCGAACTCCGGCCTGCTCATCCTCCGACATCGTGTTGACATTATTGCCGAAAATCCGATACTCGCCCTTGTCGGGGTTATCCAGAAGACCGAGAATCTGCAACAGTGAGGATTTTCCTGACCCAGAGGCACCCATGATAGCAACAAACTCCCCCTGCTCTATTGCTACGGAAACACCGCGCAACGCCTGCACAGTGCTTTCACCGATCAGGTATGTCCGGTGAACATCGACAAGCTCAAGCATTGGTTTCATTTCTTTGTTCTGCTCCTTTGGGGGGTGAACGGGTTGGAGCCTGTGCTGTTTTTCGGCAGCACAAAGGAGGTGTCGGGAAGCAGTACTAAGGAGCTGTCCGTAAGGCCTGTAACTATTTCGATATTACTTTCATCCTGAAGCCCTATCTGCACAGGGCTATAACGCAAGGGCTGTTGCGTTGCACTGTTTTTCTGCAGAACGACACTTTTGCCGTTTCTACTCTGAACAGCGCTGATCGGCAACAGCAAAGCACTATTCTTTTCCTGCACAATAATTTTAATGTTGGCACTCATGCCTGATCGGAAAACATCGGGAATATGGTCCG
>CAIVCU010000074.1 GCA_903904495.1 uncultured Chlorobiaceae bacterium | reverse complement strand
TTATTGAGTTCTTTGCTGTTTAAAATGGTCTTTTTTCGTTCCGTCACTCAAAAATAGAGTCGTTCGGGTGTTTTTCCCCCTGTTTAGACCATTGTTCGGCTTAACACCTGTAATCGCTTTAGGTTCCACGCAATACTGACAAGATCCCATTCACCTTTGACATTTTCTATACCTCTGAGCAGAAACTGTCGGAAGCCCAGCACCGATTTTATAATACCAAACACCGGCTCAACAGTACATTTGCGTTGTGCATAGAATGCCTTGCCTTGCTTTGTTTTCAAGCGGTGTTTCATTTTTGTCACAGCGTCAGCATCTTCGGCTATAGGTTCCGGTTCGCTGAATCGGTCAGCAAGCGTCTGGTTATGAGATTCGCGTCCTGCTGCGATATAGGGGATTATATCTGCTTTTTCACAAAGCCTAACATTTATATCGCTGAAATATCCTGCGTCGGCAGTTGCCTGAGTTACCTTGCCCAGCTTTGCAGGTAGTCTTTTCAACTCGTCAAGAGCTGGCTGAAGCTCAAGTTTATCGTTCGTGTGTTGGCTGACATGGACTCCGACTATCAGCAGGGTGTCGATATCAACACTCGCCTGAGCGTTATATGCCTGCATGAATCCACCGCCCGATACCGGCATGATCCGTGATTCCTCATCCGTCAGATTGACCTGGTCACGATCCTTCACTCCCGGCTCTGGGGCTTTTGGTGTTTTCCCTCTCGGTTGTTTCCCTGTCTCTTGACTTTTGCGTTCACGATCTGCAAGCTTTTTCTCATACTCAGCTTTTTCTTTTGCATATCGTTCCTCTGCCCGATGCTCAATTTCTCGCTTTGCCTTGGCAATAGCTTCAAGCCTTGTTTCACGGCGCTCAAGTTCTTCAGGAATACTCATCCCGTCTGGGATTGTTGACTGGTCTGCCAGTTCGGCCTGACGAAGCAGGGAGTCAACTTCAGCTTTCAACTCCTTTTCGAGTTTGCATGCATGTCCCCAACTCAGCGCCTGATGCTTGGAGGCATTGGCTTTGATTTTGGTGCCATCAATACTGATCTTTCCGATTTTGAGGATGTTCATTTCATGAGCAAGACTCAAAATCTGCATAAAGAGTGGTTTCAGTTCAACGAGAAAGCGTTTCCGGAAATTTGCGATGGTATCATGGTCAGGATGAGTGTTTCCGGCAATGTATCGGAACGCTATGGATTCATAAGTGGCAAGCTCAAGCTTTCTGCTTGAAAAAGTCCCTGTTGCGTAACCATAAAACAAAAGACCTAATAACATTTCTGGATCATAGGCTTTGCAGCCTCTGCCGTCATAGGCATCTCTCAATGGAGTCAGATCAAGCTGTGCAACAATGTCAACAATAAAGCGTGCCAGATGATTGACTGGCAACCAATCCTGAACGGATGGAGGCAAAAGGTAGAGGGAATCTCGATCAGCAGAGAGAAAGTCTGAATGCATTGCTTTTTTGTGAAGTAATTGACTGAGTGTTATGCTGTCAATATACGCTATATCTTGTTATTATAAATAGACTTGATCGCTTCTTTTATCTTCATTCCGTGCCGTTTAAGTCCGACAGACTGCTAGTCATCCGTCTCTCTTCGTCCGGAAAATCTCATTTCGGTTCTTGTATCTGAAACTCGGGATGACCCGTCTGCCATAGTCCGAAGCTCAGAACATCTGCAAGAGTTTCAAACTCCTTTGTTTTACTGTTTCCCATGCCGTGCCCCGCTTTATCGTCCGCAAAAAAGAGTATGGGTTTATTTGAAGTTGTTGCCTGCTGCAGACGCGCAGCAAACTTTGCCGGTTGCCATGCAATGACTCTCGGGTCGTTCAGTCCAGTGGTGACAAGCGTTGCAGGATATGCCACATGATCCCGGATATTGAGGTAGGGGTCCATGGCAATGAGCGCCTTGCACTCTTCCCGGTTTTTAACTGTCCCGAACTCAGGAACGTTGACTGGACCGTTGGGACTCTCTTCGCCGCGCAGCGGGTTCAATGCGCCGACCTGAGGAATGACTGCGGCAAAGAGCTCCGGACGTTCAGCCAAAGCCATGCCGACCAGAATTCCCCCAGCACTTGCTCCGTTGATGGCGATTTTACCAGGCCCGGTATATCCCTTTTTCTCCAGATATTCAGCACAGCTGATCAGATCTTTCCACGTATTGGGTTTTGTGGCTTTCATTCCCTGGGTGTGCCAGGTATCGCCGAGCTCTCCGCCACCTCTTACATGGGCAATAGCCATCACACCGCCCCTATCTGTCCAGAGCAGCATGCCGGGACTGAAAAACGGGGTTATCGATTTTCCGTATGCTCCGTACCCGTAGATCAATGTGGGATTTTTACCGTTCTTTTCTAATCCTTTTTTATAGACGATTGAGAGCGGAACAAGAACTCCGTCATGCGATGGAATCATCTGCTCCTCAACTACAAGGTCACGGTACTCCGGGTATTCGGCAGGGGAGGAGAGGGTCTCCTTGCTGAATATGTTTTTTACCGAGTCAAAGCGATACCGGCGGTAGTCATTGCTCCAACCCGCAATAATCACCCAGAGATCAGAAAAGAGGTATCCTTTTGACGAGAGGGCAATCGTACCGGCCTTGAACGGCAGTGCAAGCTCTCTTTCTTTTTCATCGCCATACCCTTTCCGGAACAGCTTAGCTTCAACACCGTTCAGTGATTGTGTGTAGTAGAGTGCATCCTTTGTCAGAGCGAATGAGGTCAGCATTGCCTTGGGGTCTTCGGCAACAACGGTTTTTGCATGTCCAATATCCGGGTTCCTCAGAGATGTTTTGACAACCTTGAATCTGGATGCATTTTTTGGCGTATAGAGGTAGAGCTCGCTTTTGGTCGCCGCAAAATCGTGTATCTCATCTTCAGGAGTAAAGAGTGTCTTCCATGCTATTTTTTTTTCTGAAAGCATTTTTGCCGGAGCATAATAAATGGTCAGCCGCGGGTCAACGTTTGAGACGATGGCAAAAAGGTAACCGCTATGCCGGTCGTAATCAACGGAAGGAATATCTTCACTTCGGATATGCAGTTCCGGATTTGCAGCCTTCGAAAAGATTTCGCGGTCCGATGATGGATCACTGCCTATGCGGTGTAGAAAGGTTTTGCTGTCGTATTGGGGATTCTGACTGGTACGGGTAACGGGCTGCATGCGGTTATAGAGAAATGCACTTCCGCCCCTGATCCACGAAGGTGAGGCAAACCTGCACCGGTCAATTCTTTCAGGATAGAGCGTTTTTGTTGCGACATCCATGATCAGGAGAACGCTGTCTTCAGATCCGTTTGCCGATACGGAAATAGCAATTTTCGATCCGTCTTCAGAGGCTGAAACCCCACTGATGACATACTCTTTCCCGCTACTCGCAAAAAAAGCCAGGGCATCGAAAAGAAGCGTCTCTTTGCCCTTGAACGTGTCGCGGAAAAAGAGCTTGCCGGTTTCGTCTGTCGGGGTCTGTTTCAGATAGAAATACCGGTTGTTGTCGGTGATTGAGAGGTTATACACCTTCGATGCTTTGCGCCGGTCGAACTCCTGCATTTTTTCAATAAGAGCGCTCCGGCCGGGGATACGCTGCAGGGTTGACTTTGCGTCGTCTGACTGCTCCTTAATCCACTTCTGTACCTGAGGATTTTCCAGATTTTCCAGAGAACGGAAGGTGTCAGTCACTTCTATGCCGAAATACTCATCCACAACAGGCGATGAAGGCGGAAGAGATCGTCGTGTTGACCGGATATTCTGTTCTGCACTTGCCGGTAAGATTGGCGTTAACAAAATAAGGGAGGTTAAGAGAACGAAGGAGTGCCGTAAAGTCATAATGCTGCGTATACGAATATGAATAAAAGAATGAATAATGAGGATACTCTTATCAATGAAAAAAAGCAAACCATTAAGACGCAAAGAGAGCGCAGCTGCTTGTCAGAGAGAGGCTTGAGCCACAGCGGAACGGATTTTCTCGAGAGCACTCTGCATATCTTCCGGCATCGGAGCAGTAAACGAGAGCGGCTCATGAGTGAGGGGCTGATGAAATGAAAGGGTTTCTGCGTGAAGAGCCTGGCGCGGCAGCAGTTCAAGGAGGTTTTTGACAAAGCCTTCACTCCTGCTGAACGGGAGAGTACGCAGAGATGCGCCGCCATAGGTTTCGTCACCGAGGATCTGGTGCCCGAGGTGCTGCAAGTGAGCCCTGATCTGATGGGTTCTCCCAGTGTGGAGCGTCAGCGACAGCACCGAAAACCACAGGAGATCCTCAGTGATCAAATAGTCCGTGACAGCAGTTTTACCGTCCTTTCCTTCAAAAGGGAAATTTGCCATCACCTTCCGGTCTTTTTTTGATCGACCGATATTGGTTGTAATGGTGCCTGACGGAGGAACGGGAACTCCCCAGACAATGGCCTTGTATATTTTGACCACCTTGCGTTCCGCAAACTGCTGGGCAAGACGATGGAGCGCAACAGGATTTTTTGCGATGATGATGAGTCCTGAAGTGTTCTTGTCAAGGCGGTGTACAATCCCCGGACGGAGTTCTGATTTGTCAAGCTCATCTCCATCTTTGCCGATATGGTGAAGAATAGCGTTAGCCAGTGTACCTGTCCAGTTGCCGAACGCCGGGTGCACCACCATGCCGGGTTTCTTGTTGATAACCATCAGATCCTGATCCTCATAAATAATATTGATCGGGATATCTTCCGCAGCAAGTTCAGGAGCCGGAGGTCTCAGAAGGGTGATCTGTATCAGATCACACGATTTGATGCGGTAATTGGATTTGACGGTCTTCTCGTTAACCAGCACACGACCCTCCTCTATTGCAGCCTGGACCTTGTTGCGTGTGGCATTTTCCACCTGCTGGGTCAGGTACTGGTCGATACGCATTGCGGTCTGTACCCGGCTGACCTGCAGGATGATTTTTTTTGGCTCTAGAGCTGCATCATCCTGTTGCTCTGATTCGGTTTTTTGTGGCTGATTTTGCATTTTGTGAAACTTGAATACTACCAACAATACATTTCCGGATAAGTATAACAAAACCATACCATATCTATGCATTCCATGCAACAGTTGTCTGAGGAGCCGGGTATTGCCTTCGATCTTGCTGTTATCGGATCCGGTCCGGGAGGGTATGAAGCTGCGCTTCGGGCCGCCAAAGCGGGGATGAAGGTCTGCCTGATCGAAAAAGGAGCATTGGGCGGCGTCTGTATCAATTGGGGCTGTATTCCTACAAAAGCTCTGCTGCGGAGTGCGGAAGTGTTCGATCTTTTTAAAAAAGCGGACTCCTTCGGCCTCAAGGTGCCTTCCGCCACAATCGATCTTGCAGAAGCCGTTAAACGCAGTCGCAATGTCGCACTGAAAATGTCCAAAGGGGTTGCTTTCATGCTTCGCCGTGCAGGCGTTGAGGTCAGGCAGGGTGAGGCGGTGTTCAGTTCGCCGCACGATCTGGATATTTTTCGTGACGGCGTTCGTGTTGATGGCGTAAAAGCCCGTCATATCATCATTGCATCCGGAGCCCATGCAAGAACGCTGCCGGGTCTTGAACCTGATGGAACCCGTATTATAACCAGCAGGGAAGCACTTGCCCTGAAGTCAGTTCCTGCCTCGATGATTGTGGTTGGCGGCGGTGCTATCGGCGTCGAAATGGCCTGGTTTTACACTATGGCTGGTACCAGAGTGACGCTGGTGGAACTCCTGACCCGGCTCCTCCCGCTCGAAGATGAAGAAATTTCCGAAGCCCTGAAACGCTCACTCCAAAAAGCCGGTATCACCGTCGCAACTGGCGCGAAACTGGAGAATGTCACGGTAGAAGGGGATAGGGTAACCGCCCATCTTTGCCTCGAACCAAATGTCTCCCCACTGCCGACTGCCGACTGCCCCCTGTCCACCGCCAACTCAGCACTCAGCACTCAGCACTCAGCACTTCCCCAACCCCCCGCCGACTGCCCACTGCTCACTGCCGACTATCTCCTGGTTGCTGTCGGGGTAAGTGCTAACAGCAGCGGGCTTGGTCTTGAGCATGTCGGAGTAAAAACCTCACGTGGTTTTATTGTTACAGATAGTGCTTGCAGAACCTCAGTCACAAATATTTTTGCCATTGGTGATGTCCGGGGAGGCATGCTGCTTGCCCACAAAGCCTCAGCGGAAGCTGTTATTGCCGTCCAGACCATAGCGGGTGCTCCTTCTCATCCGCTCAATGATTCCATGATTCCTCGATGTGTCTATGCCGAACCCTCTGTTGCAAGCATCGGGCTCAGCGAAAAACAGGCCGAAGAAGGGGGTTATACCGTGAAGGTTGGCCGTTCAATGTTTGCAGCTTCCGGCAAAGCCAACGCCTATGGTAATCTTGAAGGTCTGGTAAAACTGGTTTTCAATGCCGCAGATGGCCGTTTGCTTGGCGCCCACGTTGTCGGACATGGAGCAGTCGAGCTGATCGGGGAGCTTACGCTGGCCAGGCGGTTGGCGGTTACTGCCGAACTGCTTGCCGGTACGATACACGCACATCCGACCCTTTCAGAAACCATAAAAGAGGCGGCAGAAAATGCTCTGCAGGAGTGATGGATGAATATGGTTTATCGTCTGATAAAAAAAACGTCTCTTACTCTTACTCAGTTTAGGAAAAGCATTTTCTATTGTCTTTCTAAAAGCATAAATTCAATGTCTATTATTGAAAATCTTTAAAACAGTAAGCCTTTTTCGGTGAATGATTTTCCAGGGTTCACGGGGTGAAGGAATCAACTAAACGATCAATTATGAGTCAGACTGAAACAGCTGCAAAAAAAACTGCTGCAAAGAAAACTGGTGCGGTGAAGGCGAAAGAGGATGCAACGGTTACAACAGCTCCGGAAGCAAAAAAAGCAGTAAAGCCTGCTGCTAAAAAGAAGTCAGGTCTTGCTTTTCCGTTTACAGCAATTGTCGGTCAGGAGGAAATGAAGCTCAGTCTGATCCTCAATATCATTGATCCGAGGATTGGCGGTGTGCTGGTCATGGGTCACAGGGGTACCGGAAAAAGTACCACGGTCAGAGCGCTTGCCGAAGTGCTTCCTTTGATCGAAAGGGTAGAGGGCGATACCTATAACCGTACTCTTGAGCAGTATCTCGAAGCTGAAGATGGCAAAAAGGGAGCCAAGGCTCTTGATCCAAATACAATCAGGATTGAAAAAATCCCTGTTCCTGTTGTTGACCTTCCTCTTGGTGCTACCGAAGACCGTGTATGCGGCACCATCGATATCGAACAGGCGCTTACCAGCGGTGTAAAAGCATTTGAGCCGGGTCTTCTTGCCCAGGCAAACCGCGGGTTCCTCTATATTGACGAGGTTAACCTGCTTGACGACCATCTTGTTGACGTTCTGCTCGACGTTGCCGCCAGCGGTAAAAACGTTGTGGAACGCGAAGGCATCAGTATCCGTCACCCTGCCCGTTTTGTGCTGGTTGGTTCCGGCAACCCTGAAGAGGGAGAGCTTCGTCCTCAGCTTCTTGACCGTTTCGGTCTGCATGCGCGTATCATCACAATTCTTGATATCGCAAAGAGAGTCGACATCGTCAAACGCCGCCGTGAGTTCGACGAAGATCCTGATGCATTTATGAAAAAGTATAACCGCGAACAGCAGAAGCTTCAGAAAAAGATCCAGCAGGCAAAAGATCTGCTTCCCGAAGTTACCATGACCGACGCTGTCCTTACCGATATTGCAAGACTCTGCATGAATCTTGGTATTGACGGTCACCGCGGTGAACTCACCATAACCCGTACCGCTTATGCACATGCCGCTTTCCGCGGGGAGACGGTTGTCACCATGAAGCATGTCAAAGAGATAGCAGGTCTCTGTCTTCGCCACCGTCTGCGCAAGGATCCCCTTGAAACACTTGATGCCGGGGAGAAAATTGATCGTGAACTCGCTAAAGTCCTCGGAGAAGCAGAAGCAGTATAATGATAGCCTTTACCGATATTGTTGGAATGGATCTGGCCAAGCAGG
>CAIVCU010000073.1 GCA_903904495.1 uncultured Chlorobiaceae bacterium | reverse complement strand
ATCAATTCTCAAAGATGAAGAGGGGCACCTCGATTGGCTTGAGTCGCAGAATAACCAGATCAGACAGATGGGTATTCAGAATTATCTCACCGATTAACTTGTATAATCAATGACAGTTATGAAAAAAGTGCTGGTTGTCGGTGCATCGGGATATCTTGGCAGATATGTAGTGAATGAATTCAAGGAGAGGGGATATCATGTCAGGGCATTGGTAAGAAATCCTGAACAGATCAAAACACCAGGAACAAACGGAGAACCTGCGGTTTACAATATCGCTGACGAGATTGTAACGGGGGATGTAACCTCTCCGGAAAGCCTTAAAGGACTGTGCGAAGGGATTGATATCGTTTTTTCTTCGTTTTGCCCTGCAGCGTCCGATTCGAAACGCAACAATTTCGATCTTTATCACCTTGCGAACAGAAAAATTCTTGATCAGGCTGTGGTTGCAAAAGTTTCAAGATTTATCTATGTCTCGGTGTTCAATGAAGATAAAATCTCTGATTTGTCTTTAACCCGGTTTCATGAGCAGTTTGTTGCTGATCTCGAAGCTTCAGGTCTTTCCTGGGCGGTTATACGCCCGAATGGATACTTTTCGGATATGGAGCGTTTTTTCGCAATGGCCCGAACCGGGCATATGTTCATGGTTGGTCAAGGAGATAAAAAAATGAACCCGGTTCACGGTGCCGATATTGCGCAGGTCTGTGCTGATGCTGTCAATGGTGATTGCCGGAAAATTGTCGTTGGAGGCCCGGATATCTATACGTTCAGGGAAATCATGGAGATGGCGTTTCTTGCATGTGGTAAAACGCCATGGATAACTTCATTTCCCCTGTGGCTTGCGGAAGGAGCGCTCATGGGAATCAAGCTTTTTAACAGAAATATTGCTGACCTGATGTCTTTTGCTGTTGAAGCTGTAAAATCTGACCATGTAGCCCCCGCTTATGGTCGCAGGCATCTGCAGAACTTTTTTGCGGAACTCGCCATTGCGCTCAAATAAGAGTGTATGCACAGAGATAAAGAAACCGCCCGTCTTGAATCATTCAGTGATGGTGTTTTCGCCATCGCGATGACGCTGCTTGTCATACAGATCAAGGTTCCTCGCCATGAAGTAGTCGCTGTAAAAGGGCTTTCGCAATCCGTTGCAGCACTTTGGCCAAGTTATTTAGCCTTTTCGACCAGTTTTATCACTATTCTTGTTATCTGGATTCACCACCACTGGATCTTCAAGTTGATCAGAAGGGATGGCCATGCGTTATTTTACTGGAATGGTCTCTTATTGTTCTGTGTTTCGTTTATACCTTTTCCGACAGCTCTTTTATCAGAGTACCTGATCCATCCCGAGGCAAAGGTGGCATCGACGTTATATTCAGGAACTTTTCTTGCCACGTCAATTGCCTTGTATGCCCTATGGCGACACGCCTCAATACATCTGCTCTCTCCGATAGCATCCGATGAGAAAAAAGATGAAGCCATTCAGCTCACCAATCAATACCGGTATGCTCCTCCGCTCTATTTATTGGTATTCATTTTATCGTTTGTGTCGGAATCGTGGAGTGCGGGACTGTGTTTAATGCTGGCATTATTGTTTGCTCTTCGGGGTTGGCCTGTCAAAAAGAATTCATTGCCTTTCCAGAAGCTCAATCCAAATGAATCAGACATATGATAATCTAAAGGATGGAAGTATCATGCAAGGGTGTTAACGTTCATTCAACACCCGGGACTGATAGAGGCTGCAACACCCGCGCCTGCCTGATAGGCAAATGTTGTTTCATGTTCGCTGTATCCGCCCGGATCACCGGCACCCCTGAGGTTATCAAATTTAACCCGAGCTGCACCTAACCCAGCGGTAAGATAGGGCTTAAATCCCTTTCCGTCATAGATGCTGTAGGAGGCGTTTGCCAAAAGTGACCATACATGAACATCACCTCGATAATCTGATGAACCAATCCCACTGATTACTCTGTTGTTGATGCCATTGGTCTGGTAGCCGACCTCAGCTTCAATGCGGCAATCCCTTTGCGGGCAGCGAAGACCAATTGCTCCGAGCACATTTGTGCCGTTATCTAATGTATATCTGGCCGCCCCGTCCTGAATGTCGTTGACTCATGACATACCGACATTGCCACTGACGTATTGCTCCATGGCTGATGCAGGGGCAGCCGATAAGCCGGTAATCAAAGTTGCTGTAAGAAGTGAATGAAGTTTTCTCATTGTTTTCCCTTTCAATTTTTGCTCATAAAAGT
>CAIVCU010000072.1 GCA_903904495.1 uncultured Chlorobiaceae bacterium | reverse complement strand
GCTTAGAGACGGTGACCGAGATGCCGCCGGTCAACTGGTTGCTCTGCTTGCTCCCACCCTCCCCGTCGAAGCTCGTGGTTCCGCTCAGGTGACTTTGTATTTAATTATATTTTTTGAATTATGGTTGACTGATTGTTAAGAATTCAATGTATATCCAGGAGTTGTTCTGTTCAAAGATGGCTTGCGCATATGCCAGTTTTTGCTGAGATAGCTGGGTTTGTGCCTGTAATACATCTGTTGTAGTGACCAGCCCTTGTTCGTACCTGTTTTGTAGTATTCTCAGCGCTTCAGCAGATTGGTCAACGGCCTCAGCCTGCTGCTTTATTTTAAAAGTAGCTTCTAGGAGATCTCTTTTGGCTTTACTTAACTCAGCCCGTCCCTGAGCCTTTGTATCCTCAAGTTGCCGGGATAATTTGGTTTGTTCAAGGACTAGGGAATTTGTTTTGTGCAAAGTCTGGAAACCTTTGAAAACATCCCAGGATAGCTGTACGCCCATTAAGTATCCATTGGCGTCAAAGCCAAACAGGCTTTTGTCATGGAGCTGGTAATCGCCAAAAGCATTGATCTGGGGCAAGTAGCTGGCCCTGGAGCTCTTTACCATGTAGCTATAGGATTCAACAGCCGACTCCATAGCTTTAAAATCCGCCCTTGATTCAGGCAGGGTTCTGGAGGAGCTCTCCATAACTCCAAAGTCTACTGGCAGCGTGTGGTATATAATGCCCTGCTCCTTGTTCATGAAGACGTTAAGAAAATCAGAAGCATTTGCAATATTGGCGGTTGCTTCGGCGCAGCGGGTTTCCATTTCCTTTACCCTGACCTGAACATTCAGAAGGTCAGATTTTTGGAGTAACCCCTGTTCATAGCGGTCGTTTGAAAATTTGTAAGTAGCATTCACTGTTTTTAAAGCTTCCTGTAGCACGTCATTTACCTGCCATGCAAACTGTAATTGCAGATATACCTGTTTTACCTGCCATGTTATAAATTCGGTAGTGCGTTCGGTTTTATAGCGATAGAGTTCTATTTGTTTGGCGGCTCCTTTTCTTTGATATAGCATATCCATATTCAGCAAAGGCTGCTGGGCACTGAACTTTGTCATGAAGTCTGAAGTTGCATCTGGGTGGTTTAGTGTTGCAGGATTAAAATCTGACTGTGCTATTGTTTGTTGCTGCAGCTTAAACCCAAATGCATTTAGCGGGTTATTTGTTGTGAAAGCAGTATAGGAGAAATTGACTTGCGGTAAGAAGACGGCATTTGTTTGCCTGTAATTCTCCTTTGCTATCTGCTCATCCAATTTAGCAAGTAATATATTCCTGTTTTGCATTGTTGCAGTTTTTACTGCCTCCTGCATATCCAGGGTTGTTGTTTTTTCCTGTGCTGTAACATTTGTGCTTATATACAATAACAATATAGGAGCAATAGTTACTACGATCTTGGTTAAACGTCTACTGTGCATCATTTTTTTATTTGACAGCAAAAGTAGATTTACCCAATCGTGCAAATCGTGACATATATCACGGCTGTTGCATCATTTTCATTTGATTGGAAGTATAGTAGTATAAGCGCGCTCTATAACAATAAATAGAGAGTTGACACTTCGGACTCAATTGAAACCTAGTCGTATAAAAATAATTTCCGAATTTGAAGTAGTTGTTGTAAAAGCCAGAAGAAAAAGGCAACCCCTTTGTAGGAATTGCCTTTCATAAAAAAGTTTCGCTCGTCTTATAGTAATGTCGTAGGACAAACATAATCTGTGACCCCAAGATCGCCTTTTTCTTTTATCGCTTTAAATCCGCCACTCACATTTATCAATCGGTCAAACCCCCTGGCTCGCAAGATTGAGATGAAAACTACGGAACGATAGCCTGATGCACAATGCACATAATAATCTATATTGGGGTCAATTTCAGCCATTGTATCATTTATGTAATCAAGAGGCATATTTTCGGCGCTTGCAACATGTTCGCTTAAGTATTCGGATTTTTTGCGAACATCCAATAAGTGAACTGACTTATTTGCAGCAATCTTTGTAAGATCGGTGGCTGGCACCGATTCAATATGGTCTGTTTCTTTTCCTGAGTTTTGCCATGTACTGTAGCCTCCTTTAAGATACCCGATTGTGTAGTCGTATCCTACCCTGGCAAGCCTGGTTATTACTTCTTCCTCTCGTCCATTATCTGCAACAATCAGCAAAGGTTGTTTAATATCCGCAATTAAGGTGCCCACCCAAGGTGCAAAGTTACCGTCTATTCCTATGTTGACGGCGTTGGGTATAAATCCTTTAACAAATGTTTCAGGTGATCTTGTATCAAGTATCAGGGCTTGACTTTCATTTGCAGCAACTTCAAATTCTTCAGCGCTCAAGGCACGTTTACCTCGTTTCATTACTGTATCAATGCTTTCATAGCCCATTTTGTTCATAAATACATTTAGTGGGAAGTAAGATGGTGGTGGCAGCAAACCGGTTGTTACTTCTTTGATAAATTCATCTTTTGTCATTCCTGCTCT
>CAIVCU010000071.1 GCA_903904495.1 uncultured Chlorobiaceae bacterium | reverse complement strand
GGCAGTGCAATCGACAACCATCAACTGTAAGACAGTGTCAAAATAGTGATTGTCAGAAAACGAGCAACCCTAAAGCATGAGTTTTGCAAAAGAGTAACAATAAGATCAGAATTGCAGGAGAGATGATGATGATTTTCATGGACCGAATGATAGAACATCACCCGAAACAGGAATTGATGCTTTCAGATGTAAACGCTGCTCAACCGCATCCCGGAAAATTTTTTTAACCGGCTCATCACCATGGACAACATAGAGTTCAGGATGATTGACAAATCCGCCCGCCCACCTGAGCAGATCGTTCTGATCACCATGCGCTGATAAGCCGCCTATAGTATGGAGAGCTGCCCTGACATGGGCACTCCTGCCATGAATAACAACCTCTCTCGCTCCATCAACCAGAGCACGGCCAAGGGTTCCTTCTGCCTGGTATCCAGTCATGATCAAAGAACATTCGGGACGCTCAATATTGTGTTTGAGATGGTGCAGAATCCTGCCGCCATTGCACATGCCACTTCCGGCAATAATAATGGCACCGCTTCTTACCGCATTGATAGCTTTTGACTGCTCAGGCTTTGGAGTAAAGTGAAGGTTTTTTAAATGAGGCATCATGCTTTTGTCATTATGGAAAGCAACAGCTTCCTCATCATACAATTCAGGATAGTCCCAGTAAATTCTGCTTGCTTCGATTGCCATTGGACTATCGAGAAAAACCTGCCACTGGTCGAGCCCCCACTCTTCGTAATACCGCCCGAAAAGATAGAGGAGCTCCTGGCTTCGGCCAATCGCAAAAGCAGGAATAAGAATGTTCCCGTTTTCAGTGCCGGCGGACCGGATAATCTCACCTATTTCTGCAAGGGTAAGCTTCAGTTCCCTGTGCAGACGGTCACCGTAGGTACTCTCAAGAATAACGGCATCGGCCTCTTCAATTGTTTCGGGATCCTTCAGGATCAGACCGTCATATTGTCCCACATCGCCACTGAATACCAGTTTTTTTGCGACCTCCCCTTCCTGCAGCCATAGTTCGACCATAGCTGCGCCAAGAATATGTCCAGCATCCCGGAATCGAATCGCTATCCCTGGAAGAATTTCATGCTTCTCGCCGTAAGGAAAAGCTGTCATGATGTTGAGCACCTGCAACGCATCATCACGCGTATAAAGTGGTTCGGCATGTTTATCCGCCCTTGTTTCGGGATGCTTCCGGCGATACTCGGCATCACGTTCACCAAGAGATGCCGAATCAAGTAGCAGTACCTGGCAGAGATCAATGGTTGCCGGTGTAGTGTAAACACCGGACCTCTGAACCCATGCCTGACAAGCAAGGGGAGGCGTCCCGAATGGTCTATGTGTCCATGAGTAAGCACAACAGCATCGATTGATGCAGGATCAAAAGGAAAAGGGAGTCTATTGAGCGCTTCATCTTCCCGTGAACCCTGTATAAGGCCGCAATCGATTAACACAGCATACCCGTTATCTCTAATAATATGAGATGATCCGGTTACCCTTTCCGTTGCACCGTAGAATTGAAGCTCCATTATAATATAATTAACTTATTTTCACTCTTATTTTATTTCTATATATACACTTATAGAACGAAATAAAAACATAATTGAAATACAGTTAGCATCATATTAGCAGCATGACTGAATAAAGAAAAGTCAATTAAACACACCATCAGGTTGCCAATAAGCACTTCTCATACCTCCAACACCACATCAAAAAACATCTACGTGAGCCAGACCGCGAGAGAAACCAGCAGGTTTTGAGTAGAGCAAGAAAAGTAGTCAGGAACCATCCTGAAATATAAGTTATGGGATGAATTTTTTTGTATAACACCGGTCTTCTGTGTTAGAGCATCCGGTACTGATATTTGACTACCGAAAGTCTGTTCGATACAGATTTTTGAGATTACAATTTATGACTACTTCGTTATAATAATACCATAAATGGTGTTGGAATAATACCATATCGAGAAGGTATAAGTATAACTCCTGAGCAAACAT
>CAIVCU010000070.1 GCA_903904495.1 uncultured Chlorobiaceae bacterium | reverse complement strand
CTGATCTTTTTCTCCCGATCGGTCACATTATATTGTGAGAGTTTTTTATATCGGTCTAGCACGGCACGAAGCACGGCAGCTAATGAACTCTCATGGTCATCACATTTCGCTATTGCCTGATCAATAGAGCCGTTGTCAATATCCTGTTTGAGACCACGGATAAATTCCGGAATATTTCCCTTACCCGAAGCCTTGTTCAGAGCAATGATACGTTCCACTGTGTAAGCTATCACCATCAAAATCAGGGACATAAGTACCGAGACAACAAGTCCACCGTTGAAAACGGCATGGAACATTGAACCCGGAGGAGTGCTGCCCATCCAAAAATAAAATCCCAGAGAAACCGCATAGGTTATTGCAATGAGCAAAGCCGTAAAAAAACCATGTTTCATAGAACTCTTATTTGTTTTGACTGACCAGAAAATAAAAGAGGTAGTATTAAACGGCGGAGTGAGTGCTGAGTGCCGTAATTCAAATGTAACAATTAAGCAATCACCACTGATGGACTGTTCCGGTAAATTGATTGCAATTGCCTGCAAAAAAACAACTTTTAAATAACAGTTGTAAATTTAGTAAATAAGCTTGTGATTTTTTAACAGTAATCAATCTTTGAAAGAAAATAAAACGTGTTCCTGATATCATATCACAGACAAAGAACAGGCGCATGATCCCTCATTCTATCGTTGATGATGTCCGTCAGGCAGCAGACATTGTTGATGTTATCTCTGATTACCTGACGCTTCAGCCTTCAGGACGCAACTATAAGGCTCTCTCTCCTTTTACACAGGAGAAAACCCCTTCATTTGTCGTTTCACCCGACAAACAAATCTACAAGTGTTTTTCAACCGGCAAGGGAGGTAACGTTTTTTCTTTTGTCATGGAAATGGAGAAAGTCTCGTTTCCCGAAGCAATCGAACTGGTTGCCAAACGAACGGGCATTGATATCAGCCGGTTTATGGAAAAAAAAGAGCTCAACGCCGATCTTGAAGACAGTCGCACCGAAACCCTCCGATGGGCAGCCAAGTTCTTTCAGAAAACCCTTGAAAACAAGTCGGGAAAGATTGGCAATGACTATCTGGTTACCCGGCGAGCTCTTTCGGAAAACACAATAAAAACCTTTGGACTCGGCTATGCACCAGACTCATGGGACAGCCTTTTCAACGAAGCCATGCGTGCGGGTATACCTCAGAAACATCTCATTGATCTCGGTCTTATAACACAGAATAAACAGAAAAACTCCTGGTATGACACCTTCCGCGGCAGGGTGATGTTTCCAGTTTTTTCAGTGGGAGGACAGGTTGTCGGTTTTGGAGGGCGAACCCTCGTCGATGACCCTCAAACACCAAAGTATCTGAATTCTCCTGAAAGCCAATTGTTTGAAAAATCAAAACTCCTGTATGGGCTGAACACTGCAAAACATGAAATCAGGCGGAAAGAACGCGCTATTCTTGTTGAAGGATATATGGATGTACTTGCCCTCAACCAGGCAGGGATAACCAATGCGGTAGCTTCATGCGGGACATCACTGACAAGGTATCAGGCAAAAATCCTGCAACACCATACCAAAAGTGTACTGTTCATATACGATGCGGATTCTGCCGGTAAAAAGTCAATGATGACCGGTCTCGAAACGCTTCTTGCAGAGGGCATAACTCCCTTCATCGTCATGCTTCCTGCCGGTGATGATCCCGATAGTTTTGTACGCCGTGAAGGCAGGGATGCATTTCTGCAGTTCGCTGAAGCAAACAAGCTGCTGTTTCAGGACTTTCAGATCCGTTTCTTCATGGAATCGGAGAATTTTTCAAACCCTGAAATTAAAGCAAAAGCCATAAGGGAAATGGCACACACCATTTCGCTGATCCCCGACCGTATCCAGCAGGAGCTTTATCTTCAGGAATTATCTGAAAAACTTTCAATCAGCCAGCAGGCACTCAAGGAACTTCTCGGCAAAGAGATGGCTGTGAAGGCAAAAAAAACATTATCCGCTGAAAAACGCTCTTCTGTTCAGCCCCCACGTCAGCAGCCGGCAAACTTGTCTGTTCTTGAAAAAACTTT
>CAIVCU010000069.1 GCA_903904495.1 uncultured Chlorobiaceae bacterium | reverse complement strand
CGTATGGACCTGAAGCTCCAGAATGTCCAGATCAGCACAGTTACTAAGTCTGAAGAGAATGGGCGGGTGTTGAGCCAGTCAATTCCGGCTCAGACAATGGTGAAGTCAGGCAGTTCTGTTTCTATCATCGTAGGGAGGTTTGAGGCATCAGCTGAAGGGATGAAAAAAGTTGCCGTGCCCGATGTGCTTGGTATGTCGCTTGAACAGGCAAGGCAGGTTGTTGCTGATGCTGGCCTGAGGATGGGAAAGGTCACTACAGAATATTCTGCCAGTCTCGTACCCAATACGGTTATCAGCCAGAGGCCTGCTGTTAATGCCTATGTCTCTCCTGACCAGCCTGTTGAATTGACTGTTGTAACGTCAGAGTAGGGAGGTTACTTATAGTTGGCTTTTTTATACTCTTCCCGAAGGTCTTTGATGCCTGTCGTTCTGTCGTTGCCGTCACTGATAAAGCCGAAATATTCCAGAATGATGCGCATAACCAGCCACAGTCCGGCAAAAAAAATTACAATTGATTCCCGAATGGCCGTGATATTTTTTTTTGTCATAAACGTTGAAAACTATATAAAAAGGCCATTCTCTGAAGAATGGCCTTGTGTAATTGCATAAAGGCAGCGAGAACTCAGTCGGTAAGAGTGTCTTCCGCTTCATACCAGTCGTCCGCATGTGAACCGTCGATTTTTCCTTTCTCTTCCCAACGATAGTAAGCAGCAAGTCTGATTTTCTCTTTCCGCTCTTCCTGAGTCCACTCGATGTCGTCTTTTTTTCTTTTTTTCGGAGTTTTCTCTCCCTCTGCACGTTCAGGTTTTTTAGCCATGGTTTCGCATGTTTATATTGCTTTACCCCATACTTGATATTATATAATTCTCTGGAGTAAAAAAAATAATCCCCAGATATAGTAATCCCCGGAGGGCGTTTTTATTGCTGAATGCGTTTGCCTAGAGCACTGAATGAAATAACAAGCAGGATGGTTATGGCTTCAATCATCATGAAGATATCTTTGGGTATATAGGCGTTTACCGTCAGTCCTCCATATTCGAGCATGCCGAAAAAAAGAGCTGAGCAGAGAATCCATAATGGGTGAGCTCCAGCCAGAAGTGCCACGGCGATACCGGTAAACCCTATTCCTCCAGTCATTCCTGCTTCATAGTAGTGTTTGTAGCCAAGCATGATATTTGCGGCACCCAGGCCTGCGGCAGCTCCGCCGATGCTCATCGCTGTAAGAGTATGCAACCCCGAATTGATGCCCCCGTACCTGGCGGCTTCCGGCTGCAGACCGGTAGCCCGCATTTCATAACCGAATCTTGATTTAAAGAGAATTACCCAGAACAGGAGTGCAATACAGGGCGAAAGAAGTGCAGTGAGATTTGCCGGGGACTTTGCGAACAATCCTGTAACAGTGTAAAGCGAAGGGATAATTGCGGCATCAATGATCGGTGCAGTATGCACGGTTGAAGGAACTGCAAAATGGTAGGTGAGCAGGTAGCCTGTTATGCCCTGGGCAATGAAATTCAGCATGATGGTTGCAATGACCTCATTGACGCCGAAGCGAACCTTGAAGACTCCAGCCAGAAGCGCCCAGCAGGCTCCTGCACCCATTGCGGCAAGAATGCAGAGAGAAAGCGCGTAAAAAGAGGTGAGAGAGGCAGGAAGCATCGCACCGGCTATTGCCGCGGCAAAGGCCCCCATTTGCAGCTGTCCCTCTGCTCCGATATTGAACAGCCTGACCTGAAAGGGAAGCGCTACGGCAAGACCAACGAGAATAAGCGTTGTCATTCTGAAAAGAACCTGCCCTGTGCCATAGGCGGAGCCAAGTGTTGCGTGGAATATTTTCTCGAAAATTATGATCGGATCCCTGCCGGAGATGAGAATGATCAACGTACTGACAACGAGTGCCGAAAGGATAGAGAGAAGAGGTATAAGAAACTGGGCTGTTTTGCGATTCATCGTTAACTGATTTTGTTCAGGTGATATGAAGGCCGATCTCTTTTTTGAATTCATGTTCCGAGCTTCTGTTGAGGGCTACTTCATTCTCGGTGAATTCGTGGACAATCGCACCATTGTAGATGGCACCGATACGGGTTGAGAGTGCAATAATTTCTTCCAGTTCAGATGAGATAAGAAGTATTGCGATACCCCTGTTTCGGGCTTCAATAATTTTATTGTGAATGGTTTCAATTGCGCCGATATCAACTCCCCGGGTAGGTTGGGCAAGGATCAACAGAGAGATGTCCGGCCTGTTGAGCTCTCTGGCAAGGACGATCTTCTGCTGGTTACCTCCGGATAGAGTGCTGAGCGGTTGGCTGCCCGGAGAGGTGCACTTGATATCATATTCTGAAATCATTGCTGTTATATATCGGTTCACGACATCGCTGTCAAAACCGATTCCTCGATGAAACGGGCGTTCCCGGTGCCTTCCGAAAAGTAGGTTTGCCGAAACGGTATAATCGACAATGACCGCATGTCGCAGTCGGTTTTCAGGAATAAGGGAAACACCCATAAGGGTGATTTCGGCAGGGCTCTTTCCTATAAGTGATTTTCCCATCAGCATTGCTTCGCCGGTCAGGGATGTTCCTGCGGGTGCGAGGCCGTAGAGGGCTTGAAGCAGTTCACTCTGTCCGTTACCCTCGACTCCTGCAATACCGTAGATCTCTCCAGCTTTGACGTTGAAGCTGAGGTTATGAAGTTTTTTTTCGCCTTTCGGAGTTCTGAATCTTAAGTTGTTAATATTGAGAACGGTTTTCCCAGGTGTCGGCGTCGGATTTGTTACCCTTAACAATACACTGCGTCCCACCATCATTCGGGCGAGCTCTGGTTTGGTGACTGACCTGGCTGGCATGGTGCCGATGATTTCTCCGCTTCTCATGACGCTTATCGTGTCGGCAACAGTAAGCACCTCATCAAGTTTATGGGTAATGAGGATGATGGTTTTTCCTTTGTCGCGAAGCGTGCGGAGCGTTACGAAAAGATGTTCTGTTTCAGACGGAGTAAGTACCGCTGTCGGTTCATCAAAAATCATGATGGAGGCATTCCGGAAGAGCAGTTTGAGGATTTCAACCCTTTGCTCCTCCCCAACACTGAGGTTTTCTACGGTAGCGTCAGGATCAACGGCAAGCCCGAAATCCAGAGCATGTTGCTCGATCAGCTTTTTAATACGCTTCAGCGGTAGATGCTGAAACAGGCTGGCGTGTTCATTGCCGAGCATAATGTTTTCAGCTACGGAAAGTGTCGGTATCAGCATAAAATGCTGATGAACCATACCGATCCCTGCATTGATTGCATCGCGGGGAGAGGTGAAGCGGACCGGGTTTCCCGCTATACTAACCTCTCCTTCCGAGGGCTGCAGCATGCCGTAGATGATTTTGGTCAGGGTGCTTTTTCCTGCGCCATTTTCACCGACAAGCGCGTGAATGGTGCCAGCCTCGATAGAAAGAGAGATATTACTGTTCGCCGCAAAAGTTCCGAACCTTTTCGATATACCGCTCAAACGGACAGCAACACCCATTGTTTGAAGATTTTCGGTGGTTATACCCAGCTCAGGACGGTTTTGATGGACTCTTTGCTGTCAAGCGCCATACGGTAAGCGAGTTCGAACTGGGCGACAGGAAAAACATTGGTAAAAAACTTTTCACTGTCGAGCATTTCGTCATTGAGTATGGTATGAGCCTGCTGAATATGACCGTTGGATACAATGCCGGATGAGATGATAGCAGGTTCTTTATGCTGTATCAGTCGGTAATCATAGGCCATGATTTCATAATTGCCCAGCAGCACTATTTTTGCCTGATCTTTCATGAGGCGCACGGCCTTTTCAATCAGGAGAATTCGACCCGTAGTTTCGAAAATAAGATCATAGTTCTCGTTGAAATCAGGAGTAAAATCGTTGATATCAATGGCAATATGTTCAGCGTGGGAGAGCTGTCCTCTGATGCTGAAGGTTTCAACTGCATCAACATTCTTGAAACCAAGAGTGTAGAGGTACTCAGATACCATGAGTCCTACTGAACCGAGACCGAGGATGAGAATTCGTGATGAAGCGTGCAGCGGAACCTTTTCAACCGCGCTGATAACATAGGCAAGAAGCCCGGTAAGAAGATCTCTATGGATAGGTTGGCGACAGAGTGGGAAAACATTCTGACGCGATGTCGGGATTACTTCAGCATGGCAGCCGAAATAGAATTCGACTCCTGTCCAGCAATCGCCCTTGAAGGCATAGACAAAATCACCGGGAACGAGGTCATCAACAGCAGAGCCGGTCGCCATCACCTGGCCTATCGACTCGCTACCGGGCATGATGGGGTAGCGGAAGACCCTGTTTGATACCGGCTTGTTGGTCAAGAGAAGACGGTCAAATCCAGGTGTTATGGTGCTTGCTATGGTTTTAACAAGAACATCACCGGGTTTACCGGCATGGTATGCCGCCGGTTGCAACTTGAGTTTGTTGGCTTTCTGCAAGACTATTGCTTGCGCTTCCCCTTGCATGGTCATAGGTAAGGTTACTTCTTGATTGTGTATTTCAGAGATTGAAAAGAGCGCTCAGTAACCATGAGATCAAACTGATAACCAGTGACCCCGCCACTGCCCACCAGAAGCTGTCAATGGAAAATCCCCCGACAATAGAAGCGGAGAGCTGCAGCAGAAGAGCGTTGATGACCAGCAGGAAAAGCCCGAGCGTTACAATGATAAAGGGTATTGACAAAAACACCAGCACTGGCCGCACAATAGCGTTGACAAGACCAAGAACCAGCGCAACAAGAACTGCTGCACCAAAACTTTTTATGTGAATGCCGTCCAGTAAATGCGCAGTCGCATAAACTGCCAAGGCATTAATCAACCATTGGACCAGAATGTTCATATCGTCATCTCCTTGATTATATTCACCCTTGTCTTATCCCTGTAATGTAATAAAGTATCTCAATATAAGTCTTATGGGCTTAAGGCCCTACAGGTCGCATAAGTCCTATAATTAATTGAAAGTATGGCTCTCAAGAAATCCGAACTCTATTCCTCTCTCTGGCAGAGCTGCGACGAACTGCGCGGCGGTATGGATGCCAGCCAATACAAAGACTATGTTCTCGTCCTGCTTTTTGTGAAGTATGTCAGCGACAAATACGCAGGTGTTCGTTATTCCCCAATAACAATCCCTGATGGTGCAGGTTTCAGGGATATGGTTGCCCTTAAAGGTAAAACCGATATTGGAGACCAGATCAACAAAAAAATTCTCGGACCGCTGGCAAGTGCCAACAAGCTCTCCGACATGCCGGACTTTAACGACGATACCAAGCTGGGCAGCGGCAAGGACAAGGTCGATACGCTGACCAACCTCATCGCTATTTTCGAAAAACAGGGCTGAAGGCGACGCTATACTGGGCGATGCCTACGAATACCTGATGCGTCACTTCGCCACAGAGAGCGGCAAAAGCAAAGGGCAGTTCTATACTCCTGCCGAGGTCAGCCGTATCATGGCAAAAATCATCGGTATTCACGACGCCGCTACTACGAACAATACCACCGTTTACGACCCCACCTGCGGTTCAGGATCGCTCCTGCTCAAGGTAGGTGCTGAAGCACAGGCCAATGTCACCCTTTATGGTCAGGAAAAGGATGCTGCAACCTCTGGACTTGCCCGGATGAATATGATCCTGCACAACAACCCGACCGCGGACATCAGGCAGGGCAATACGCTGGCCAATCCGCTCTTTATGACGGAAGATGGTGATCTCAAAACCTTTGATTATGTGGTAGCCAATCCGCCATTCAGCGACAAAAGCTGGAGCAAAGGGATTGATCCGCTTAACGATCCTTATGGTCGTTTCAAGCATTTCGGTGTTCCGCCCGCAAAACAGGGTGATTATGCCTATCTGCTCCACATTGTCCGTTCACTCAAAAGCAACGGTAAGGGAGCCATTATTCTGCCTCATGGTGTGTTGTTCCGTGGCAATGCCGAGGCCGAAATCCGCTGCAAACTCATCAGGAAGGGGTATATCCAGGGGATCATTGGGCTTCCGGCAAACCTCTTCTATGGCACAGGTATTCCCGCCTGTATTATCGTGATCGATAAAAAAGAGTCCCATACCCGTAAAGGCATCTTCATGATCGACGCCAGCACTGGCTATATGAAAGACAGGCCCAAAAACCGCCTGCGGGATATGGACCTTCACAAGATTGTCGATGTCTTCACCCGGCAGCTTGAAATCCCGAAATACTCCCGGATGGTCGGCATTGCCGAAATAGAGAAAAACGACTTCAATCTCAACCTCCCGCGTTATATCGATAATCAGGAACCTGAGGATATTCAGGATATTGAAGGTCACCTTCGCGGTGGAATACCTGCTGCTGATGTTGATGCACTGCAACCCTACTGGGATGTCTGCCCGGAGCTCCGCCAAGCCCTATTCAAAGCAAACCGTCCCGGATACCTTGATCTTGCTATCCCGAAGGAGACAATCAAGAGCACCATTTACAACCATTCTGAGTTTGTGACCTTTATCGAAAGCATGAACTCCCTATTTGCCGATTGGCAGCAAAGCACAGCCCTCAGGCTCAAAAACCTGCAACCCGGTTTTCATCCGAAAGCGTTGATTCAGGAACTCGCCGAAGAGCTGCTCACGCACTACACCGGCAAGCCCCTGATCTACAAGTATCATGTTTACCAGCACCTGCTCGACTACTGGACTAATACAATGCAGGATGACTGCTATCTCATTACATCCGATGGATGGAAGGCCGAAAACTACCGCGTTCTGGTAAAGAACAACAAAGGCAAGGAGGTCGACAAAGGCTGGGCCTGTGATCTTGTTCCAAAAGCTCTCATTGTTGACCGCTACTTCGCCAAATATGAGAACCTGATCACAGAGCTTGAAGCAGAACAGGAAAGCGTCACAGCCAAACTAGCCGAGCTGGAGGAAGAACATGGTGGGGCAGAGGGAGCTTTTTCCGCACTGGACAAGGTGAACAAGGCAAACGTAACTGCCCGCCTGAAAGAGATTAAATCCGACAAGGCAGCCAAAGAAGAGGCCGATATTCTCAAGGAGTGGCTGAAGCATTCGGCTGAGGAAGCCGAGATAAAGAAACTGCTTCACTACTGTCCAATTATAAGTCAAATAAATTCAATTGGTTAGAGGTATAGGTCTCTGGAATTGTGCCGAAAGAATTGGTAACTAATTTTAAAATATCGACTTGCTCAAACACACTGACACTCAAAATCTGTAGGAATGTGTAGAGAGTTATATCAAAATTCATACGTTTTTTAACTAAAGCTATAAGCACGTAAACCGAAATTGCTGTCCAGATTTGTGTTTTTACCGCATTTTCTGATGTTCCGTAAAATGCCTTGATACGCAAATGCTGCTTTATCCACTTGAAGAACAGTTCGATCTGCCATCGACTTTTGTAGAGGTCTGCAATCACTTTGGGAGCAAGTTCAAAATTGTTGGTCAAGAACACATACGACTTACCGGATTGCGGATCGACATACTTGATGCGTCTCATTTTGTCAGGGTATTCTTTTGCGGATTTGACAGTTGCAAGCATTATGGTTTGATCACATCGAACACCGGTAGATTTATCAACTGGATGAGAGTATCGCCTTTTAAAACTTAAATTTGATTTCGCTCTTATCACAAAGAATCCTTGGGCCCGATGCATGTGATACAGTCGTTCAAAATCGATGTAACCTCGGTCCATGATGTAGAAAGAACCCGGTTCGATGATGAGCACATCAAGCATATTGACATCATGAACCTTGCCATCGGTAATGGCTACAAAGGACGGGATGTTACCTCTTAAGTCAATCAAAGTGCGCATCTTAACCGCACCCTTGTGTGTTCTGAACTTTGCCCATGGAAACAGCGCAAGACAGAGATCGATCGTGGTTGAATCCAGTGCGTACACAGTTTCCTGCAGACTGACGCAAAAGGCATCTTTGCTGTAGAGTTCTGTGGCATGATGAATCAAGACATGGGCAAAGTCCTGATAAATCCGCCAGTCCCGTGTTTCGTTGGCGTAGGCCAGTGTGCTTCGGGCGATCTTGCCACGGATGCCCATGTGATAAAGTTTGTTCTGCATGCCGAGTAGACATGTCGTGATATCACGAAGACTTTCCCGATAGGTCAGTTGAGCAAAAAACAGGCAGAGATATTGATCAAGACAGCTGAACGATTGTACCTTGTAATTGCCGTTGTACCGCTTGACGCACAGACGAAACTGATGAAGCGGCAGGTGTTCAAGCAACTGAGCAAAGACAGTTTTTCCTGTGTACATCGATCATTCCTTGTTGAAAAATTATGAAATGATCGAAGATAGCAGGCATTTTCAAGTCGGTAACGGCTAAAAAACGCTGGATTCTATTTTATCATTATAAGTTATAGGGTTTTATTTTTTCAACAGTTGGACACCAGTGAAACTGCTTAAGGATGCCGAGGCAAGCCTTGACGCTCTCGCTTATGCGAAATATCCCTCACTGAGCGAAGTTGAGGTCAAAACCCTGGTTGTCGATGACAAATGGCTTGCCACAATTGCCTCAGCAATTCACGGCGAAATGGATCGTATCAGCCAGACTCTCACCCGTCGGGTAAAAGAACTCGCCGAACGCTACGAAACAGCTATGCCGGAAGTTACCCGCAAGGTTGCCGAGCTGGAAGCAAAGGTGAATGCACATCTTGAAAGGATGGGGCTCTCATGGAACTGAAGCAAGGATATAAACAGACGGAGGTCGGGGTTATTCCTGAGGATTGGAGTGTTATATCCATGGATACAATAACCACCCATATTGGAGATGGGTTGAATGGAACGCCAGTATATTCGCCCAATGGAGAATATTTCTTCATCAATGGCAACAACCTGAATGATGGGAAGATTGTCATTACTATCGATACAAAATCCGTTGATCGCTCTGAGTTTATTAAACATCAGAAGCCCATTAATGAAAGGTCGATACTGATGTCGATCAATGGTACTGTCGGTAATCTGGGGTTGTTCGATGGTGAGCAAGTGTTACTTGGCAAGAGCGCGGCCTATCTAAATCTGAAACCAAATACATCCAAACAGTTTCTCTATCACTCACTGCAGACAAAAATCGTAAAACAGCAATTTTTTGATGGTTTGACAGGATCAACGATCGGAAATTTAGGCTTAGCGACAATTCGCCAAACACAAATTCCGATTCCACCAACAAAAGTCGAACAAGAAGCCATTGCCGAAGCCTTGAGCGATGCAGATGCTCTCATTGAATCCCTTGAACAACTCATCGCCAAAAAACGCCAGATCAAACAAGGCGCCATGCAGGATCTGCTCACTAGCAAAAAGCGTCTGCCGGGTTTCAGCGAGGAGTGGGAGGTAAAAACGTTAGGTGAAATTGCGAATATCAAAACCGGCAGTATTAATAATCAGGACAAGATAGAAGATGGTGAATATCCTTTTTTTGTTCGCTCTTACACTATAGAGAGAATCAACAGCTATTCCCATGATTGCGAAGCCATTCTGGTTCCTGGTGAAGGAGGCATTGGAAGTATTTTTCATTACATAAACGGTCGTTTTAATGTCCATCAAAGGGTCTACGCCATCACAAAGTTTCCAGAGAATATTTCAGGTAGATTTGTCTTTTATTACATGGTTAAAAATTTTGGTTCAGTAGTGTCCGGTTAAAAATGAAAAAGGTCTGAAAACGCTTGAGAAACGGCGATATTAAAAGTGACTAAACAATTGATATCAGCCCTATACACAAGGAGTTCCAGACCAT
>CAIVCU010000068.1 GCA_903904495.1 uncultured Chlorobiaceae bacterium | reverse complement strand
GGTCTTAAGCGAATATATTAATGTGTCTTCCTCAAAAGGCCCAAACTCCTCGACTTTGACCGGGAATTCGGGGCTACCGCTTTTGAGGACAACTGCATACTCCCCTTCGCTATTTTCCTGCAGAACATCAACACGCCACCTTTCCGGAAATGACTGCGTTTCCCACCATGCTATCACCTGTTCCTTTGACATCTTACCTCCATGTTTACATTTAAAACAAAATTCAGCGTATCTTATTTTTTTATATCGCGTTAATACAGCCATCGCTTCATTTCTTTTTCTGCTCAGCTATCCAGTATTGAAGAATCCGCATAACCTCCTCTTCTGATCCGGCTTGAAGCATAGTGGCGCGCCAGTGGCTGTCGCCAGCCATTTTACTGAGCATCCCGAGCAACTTGACATGGCTGTCAGGTCGACTGACGGGAGAGAGCATGAGAAACATGATCGTTGCCGTATTGTTCGAGCCGGGATCATAAATTCCGAGCTTGCTGACCCCGATGGCAAGCACAGCGGAATCAATACCTTCAAGACGGGCATGGGGTATGGCAATTTCTTCGCCGATAAAGGTCACTCCCTGTTTTTCACGTTCGAGTATTGCTCTCCATGCATAATCGAACGGAATCGAGGAGTGGGTCGTGCATAGTTTTTCGAGCAACCGGCGAATGGCAACATCCTTTTCGAGCACCTCATTCCAAACCAGAACATCTGCCTGAAGAATCGTTGCCTCCCGGTCGTCCGGCGCAGGCTTTTTACCCGGCAGATTAAGACGAATACCCGAGAGATAACCGGATGCAGGTTTTTTCTCCAGAGGATCATCAGGGCGGTGGATGTCAGGAACAATTACAGTGATTCCAAGGCCCTCTTTAATCAGTCGTTCGGTTATAGTGCGCTTCCCGATTAAGCGATGCCAGAGGGATAGCTGTTTTCCCGACTTTCCGACCACAATATTGCCAACCCTGTATTCCCTCGCGAACTGAAGGACGGTTGAAACAAAATCGTTACCCTTGTAGGTAAAAACGGTTGCTCCGAGCTGCTGGGCAAGGGCAAGAGTATTGGATAATTTGCGCTGGACGCCTGCATCGATCATCTCGGGGCTTTCCGAAAGGCTCTGGACATAGACGGCGTACCAGTTGCGGTTCAGCCGGCCAGCGATTCGGGAAGCGTAGCGCAGCAAGGCGGCACTGTTTTCGGACTTTGAACTCAGGCAGACCATGACCTGGTCCGGACTGGACGATGGCTCATCCTGCAGGGGGCTGCTGCGCTTTGAGTCAATTTGGGCGACCACCTCACGAAGGGTCAGTTCCCTGAGCTGTTCAAGGTTTTCCTGTCTGAAAAAATTCAGGAGCGCCGATTCAGTCTTGCCTGCCATATAGACTTTGCCCTCTTTCATGCGCTGCAACAGGTCGTCCGTTGCGACATCGACATTAACCAGTTGATCGGCCTGTAAAACCATCCGGTCGGGAAGACGCTCCTTTACCTTGACACCGGTCGCCTGCTCAACGGTTTCGTAGAGGCTTTCAAGATGCTGGATGTTGAGCGTTGAAACCACATGGATGCCGGCCGCCAGAATTTCTTCGACATCCTGATACCGCTTGGCATTTCTGGAGCCCGGAACATTGGTGTGAGCAAGCTCATCAACCATTACCACTGCAGGATGACGCTGTATAATGGCATCGATATCCATTTCGGTAATTTCGATGCCCCGGTAGGTTAAAGTTTTCCGGGGAATGATCTCCAGGCCTTCGAGCAGGGCTTCGGTCTCTTTTCTACCGTGCGTTTCGACAATACCAACAACAACTTCGATCCCTTGTATCTGCAGGCGTTTTGCTTCGAGCAGCATCTGGTAGGTTTTGCCTACGCCGGCGCAGTACCCGAGGTAAATCCTCAGGCGACCGCGCTGGGAACGTTGTATCAAGCGGAGAAAACTATCCGCCCTGTTTTCTTCCATCGGATATGCCTCCAGTTTTTACTATCGGGGAACCATAGTTGTTTTCCCGCTCTTATCGAGTTCCATATTCAACGTGAGCACATTGACCAAGCCATCTCCTGACCAGAAAATCTGCTCTGCGGCTGCATGGCGACGTATCGCCGCCTCGACTTCGGCAAGAGCCATCCCTCTGGCAGTGGCGACCCTCGGCGCTTGAAACAGCGCAGCCTGAAGCGTAATGAAGGGATCGAGTCCGCTGCCGGATGCTGCCGCAAGATCCGCAGGAAGAGGTCGCCGGGAATCGGCGCCAAATGCTTTGACGGTTTTCAACGCACGTTCGCGCACTTCGGGACCTGCCGGGGAGAGATTGCTTCCCCCTGCTGCTTCTGCGGTGTACTTCACAGCCGATGGACGTGGCCAGAAATAGCCAGGCTTCGTAAATGCCTGGGCAATAAGCCTGCTGCCGACAACATGACCTGCTTCGTTCCGAACCAGCGATCCGGATGAGGCCTCCGGCGTCGCGAAGCGGGCAACGCTGAATATGAACAGCGGATAGAGGCCGCCGCACAACACGATAGTCGCAAGTGCAATCCGGAGCGATGCGGAAAGATTGGCGCCCGTATCTTCCATAAGTGTAGCTTTCATGTGATGGTACTCCTTCAGAACAAACCGGTTATTGATAACATCATGTCGATCAGCTTGATGCCGACAAAAGGCACCAGGACACCGCCGACACCATAAACGAGAAGATTTTTCCGCAAAAGTGCTTCAGCCCCGAGAGGACGGTATTTTACCCCCTTGATGGCTATCGGAATGAGCATTGGAATGATTATCGCATTGAAGATCAACGCAGCAAGAATTGCGCTGCCCGGGGTTGAGAGCTGCATGATGTTCAGCACGCGAAGTCCGGGGATTGCCAGCAGGAACATGGCTGGAATGATGGCGAAGTATTTTGCGACGTCGTTGGCGATGGAAAAGGTGGTCAGCGCTCCGCGGGTCATCAGGAGCTGCTTGCCGATTTCGATGATCTCGATCAGCTTTGTAGGATCGCTGTCGAGATCGACCATATTCCCTGCCTCTTTTGCTGCCTGTGTGCCTGAATTCATGGCTACCCCTATATCTGCCTGAGCAAGGGCCGGCGCATCGTTCGTTCCGTCACCCATCATGGCAACAAGACGTCCCTTCTGCTGCTCCGTGCGGATATACTGGAGTTTATCCTCGGGTTTGGCTTCGGCTATAAAGTCGTCCACACCCGACTGTCTTGCGATTTCAGCTGCCGTCAGGGGATTGTCGCCGGTCACCATCACAACCCGCAGTCCCATGGAACGCAGCCGTTTGAACCGGTCTGTGATTCCGGGCTTGAGCACATCGGACAACTCTATAACCCCAAGCGCCCGGTTTCCATCGACAACCACAAGCGGAGTCATGCCTTTACGGGCTACGATATCGACAATTGCCTGAAGCTCAGCGGGAATGGTTCCTCCCTGATCCGTGATGTATTTTTGAACTGCATCGCTGGAGCCTTTGCGCAACTTTCTTCCATCGGAAAAATCGAGGCCGCTCAGCCGGGTCTGGGCTGAAAAGGGAATTACTTCGGCAGTCGATGTTTC